>NZ_FRAJ01000004.1 GCF_900142285.1 Caminicella sporogenes DSM 14501
GCCGCTTGCTTTAAAATATCATTCTCCATTTTTAATCTTTGATTTTCTTTTCTGAGTCTTATTAGCTCATTTTCTTCTTGGCTTCTATTGTCCTTTGCTTTAAATGAGCCTGATGTTGTATAGTCTTTAACCCACTTATTTACAGTCGATCTAGCAATGTTATATTCTTTTACTATTTCACTTGGACTTTTACCATCCTTGATTAATTTAACTATCTGTTTTTTAAATTCTTCTTTGTATCTTTTTGACCTATTAGACATGATTAACCTCCAATTTAAGTTTATTTATTATATCATGTCCGAGTTTTTTCTGTCTAATTAAGTGTAACCTATCCACAATATTAAAAAATTTATTGAGTTATATAATGAAAAAAACTTAGAAGAAGTGGAAAAGTATTTTAAAAAATCTACAATCAATTCTTATTTAAGAGAATTAAAATCAAAAAATATAAATCAAGTTTATTTGCCTAATAATGTTGCTCATAAAATTAACCTTACTTTTTATGCCTCTATTGGAATTTATGATTTTATTGAAAAAGTTATCAAAATAATTATAAAAGAATTAGCATTTGACATAAATTCTTCTTTTGGTAATATGTGGTATTTATTTGGTTTTAAAATAACTTATAATCATATACCAGCACCATTTTATTATGAAGAAGGTGGATAAAGTTGCAGTATATATATCATGTGTAAAATTAATTAGTATTTTATAGTTATTATTTAAGTCTAACCAACTTAAATAATACTACTTAAGTAATAAGGCCTTATTACAATAATTTTTAAACTAAATAAAATAAACTAAAAAGGTCATCATACATCTTTTTAAAAAAGATGATGATGGCCTATTTGTGCTATAAACCATTATTCCACTCCTAAGGCTTTAAATACCGCATCTTCAGGACTTTGATAAAATGCTATCTGAAATTTTGCAAAAAGTTCTGGTGGTACAGTACTAATATCCGATGCTGACGCCATAGGAAGCAATATTTTTTTAGCCCCAGCATCAAAACAAACTTGTAATGTACTAGCAAGTTCTTCAACTTTATTTATTGTTCCACCAATACTCATAGAACCTAATATAACCATCTGACTTTGCACAGGTTTTCGTAATGCTCCTGAACACAATGCAATAAATGCTGCTAAAGATAATTCAGATGTTATTCCTATTCCTTGCAAATCTTGAATATGCATTAAAAAATCATTATTTTGTACCGAAATTGTTCCACTAATATTCTTTTTATTTGCTTTAAAATAATTAAAAGCAATATTAATACTTTCTTTAGCATCTCTATTTGAGCCAAGTCCAGTTCTCTCAAATTTCCCAGAACCATTTACTACTTCTGTTTCAATTTTGTAAACTCCTATCATACCAGAATGACTATGTCCAACTGTATATACATGCCCAGGTTTGCCTATTCCTTCTGGAATTAATTTGCCTCCACCTTGCTCTGGTACAGTTACAAATTCTTCATTAAAACTTTCTTTATCTATGTAAGAAAAATGAACATCATAAAACTCCATGCCACCAATTTTCTTCAATTGCTCTTTTACCCTTCTTCTTCCAACTAAAGCGTACCTTAGAATCTCCTCTATATCTTCTTTTTTAAATTCTCCATTAGGATATATGAGTTTTACAAGTCCAGAAACTGTTTTTCTAACTGCTATAACATCTCTTTGGTTTAAATTATTTCCTAATTTAAAGTATTTATCAAAAGCATCTGTGTAAGATCTTTTCCTCATTTCCCTAAAAAATTCTGCTAAATAATCTGTAATAAAACCATACTCATCTGTAAAATATTCTGGCCTAAATTTAGGAATCTCCCATCCCGGTATATAATAATGCATTCTATCAAAAAAAGCAGTATCATATGCCATTGCTTCAGGGAAAGGATCAAATAAATGAGATGTTTTTAATAATACATCGACACTTTGATTTATATTTCCAACAAAAACCATTGATGCTGAAGCATTTTTTTCTTCTTTTCCTCTTGCAAATGAGCCTGAAGCCATGTAGTCTTTCATTATTTGAATTCCATCTTTGTCTTTAAAAGTTATACCTGCTACTTCATCAAATGCTACTACATCCCATAAACCAACAAGTCCTATTTTTCTTCTCGCCATATTATAGAAAAGATTAGCAACTGTAGTTTGTCCACCTGATATCAATATAGAATTAGGAGAAATTTCTTTATAAATATGCGATTTTCCTGTTCCCCTCGGACCTAGTTCACAAAGATTATAATTATTCTCAACCAAAGGTATCATACGACATAACAAATGCCATTTAACATTTTCTTTTAATTGTGTTGGCTCCATTCCAATAGATCTTAGTAACACATCTATCCATTCATCTTTTGTAAAATATCTTCTACCATTAAATATTTCTTCAATATCCATATTAGGCATTTGAATTGGAGTTAGTTTTGATATATTAAAAGGACTTATTTCTTTAACTTCTTCATCGTAATAATAACTCATTTTTAAAATACACCAAATTCCACCTGATAGTAATTTTTCATACTCTTTTACATAATGAGGGGCTATCTCTACTCCTTTAAGTCCTAAATTAGAAAACTCTGCTTCATATATATCTTTCTTTTCATTAAGTTTTACCGTAACTTTGTCTATTACCGTATACTGACCTAATTCTCTAATTTTCGATTTGACTTTCTCTGCTTCATCAGGTCGAACAAAATTGTCAGAAAGAATCTTTTTAACTCTCTCCACACCCTCATTTATACTATCTTCATCATCAGTAGCACAATACATTCCTAACAAGTATTCGAGTACATATACAGGCACATTGGCTCCTTCTTTAATCTTTTTAGTTAAATCCTTTCTTACTACTCTACCTGCAAAGTACTTATTTAATTTCTCATTAAGGTTGAATGTTTTATCAGAACTTTCCATGTTCTTCACCTACTTTTTTAATATACTAAAAGTCAAAATCATTTATAATTGCTAAGTCAATGATAAATGGTATCTTTTCATAGATTTTATCTACTGTTTCATCTTCATCTTCTAGTATTAAATAATATTTCTTAGATTTATCATAAGGCTGGTCTTTTAATGTAAATTTCTCTCTAAATGTACGATCTTCTGGTTTAGATGATCTACTGTCAGCAATAATAATATTCTCATTTGAAATTCTGTTCCCTTCTTCATCTACAAAATATAATTTTAATCTTATAGGTATCTTTTTATCTTCCACCTTTTCTGTTTGGAAAAACTCCAAATATGTAATTCTGTTAGTAATCTTTCTTGAAATATTAGTTAGTTTCACTTCTACCTTTGTAGATTTAAATTCATTCTTTCGTATATTCTTGAATTTAATTACTGGTATAACTATTTCTTGCAAAGATGCTCCTCCATGAACATAATTTGCTCCTGCACCCTGTACTTTAAACCTTACCACACCTTTCGGTACTATTGCTTTTAAAGTAGTTTTATTCCCAAATATATAATTTAATGGAATTGATAACGTTCCTTCTATTTCAGGATTATCTTCTGTTAAAATAAATCTTCTACTTTCATCTAATGATTTTAAAGCAGTTTTCTGTATTTTATCGAATTCTTGTAATATTGACCTTCTATATATAAATCCATGATCTGATGTTATATAAATATTAGTTGCACTAACATTGTTTATTAGATTTCTTATAAGATTATTTAAATCGTCAAAAGTTTTTTCAACACCTTCAAAAATATCTCTTTCTGTTAATGACTTATCTCCTACAGCATCGATAACATTATGATATATATAAATCAAATTTTTGCCTTCAAAAATTTTCTTATAATCTTTTCTCCTCATATCTTTCATATCGTTGTACTGTATTGCTACAGCATTATCTGAATAATTAAGCAATATCTTTTGTCTATTTTCTGTTCCTTGGCTATTAATTCCATCTACTATAATTTCTGACTTGTCATTTATAATAATTTCTTTATGAGGGAGTAAACTTGCCATGCCAAGTTTAGTATACGAAGGTATAACCCCCTGCATAAAAGTTATTTCAGCCTTACCTCTTCTTTGTATATTTAAAATATCACTAAATTCTTTAGCAGCCTCATATCTTAAAGCATCAGAAATAATAACAAATACTCTTTCATTATTTCTTATATGAGGTGCTATATAATTCTCATAAAAATCTATTTGCTGTGTAATGCCACTAATTCTAATATCTTCTTTCAATTCACTTTCTATAATATCAGACCATTTAATAGATAATTCATTTAAATACCAATGTGTATAAGTATTTTCTATTAATTCTACCAATTTGCTAAATTTATCTTTGTTTTGAATTTTATCATACGAAATGTAAAATTTTCTATAGAAATAATCAAATAAGTAATATTCTTTTACATAGTTTTCTATCATTTCATAGGCTGTCGAACCTCTTAATGTTTTTTGAAGTTTATTTTCTAATCTTAAAATCTCCATAGCATAATATATTGCTTCATACTCATACTTATATTTGTTAAACCAATGACTTGTCCTTCTACCATTTATAATTTTTCTATATTTCTCATATTCGCCAATTCTTTCTATCAAATTATTTATTAATTTGGATATTATTTCTTCATCAAATGCTCTAAAAGTATCACAATTAATATAATTTTCTATATTCCACCTTGATAAATATTTTTTTAAATTAATTTTCTTTTCAATTCTATCAGCAAGAATATCGTAAATTTCACTATCAACTGAATGATTTATAAAATGACTTAAAAACACTATTGCATCAGACTGCTTATTTGATATAAATTTTTCCCAAGTATCAGGTAATTTTTCTTCAAGATTATAACTTAAATGAGTAATAGTAAACATAATCATAAGATGTTCAAGATTTTTATCTTCTAAATGGAATCCATACTTTTTCTCTACTAATTTCCAAAATACATCTATGTCTCCAAATCTTTTTATATCCTGTAAATATTTATTTTCTTCTTTAATTTCTTCTTTTAGTATAGTTCTCAATACTAATTCGAAATCTGCCACTGATAATTTGCATATAGTAGACAAAACTGCTATATGCATTTTCTCTTCAGTAAAGTTTTCTAATTTGTATGATGCAAACCTTTTATATCTTTCCTTATTCCCGAAAAACTTTAAATACTTTTTAAATGTATTTCTTAAACTATCATCTTTAACCCCTAAATCTTTCATTATTACAGTTGCTTTATCAGTAGAAAATTCACTGCTGTATTTTAAAATATCTAAAAGATAATTTTCCTTAGGAGAAGGCTTTGGAGCAGAAGAATATATTAAATAATTTGAATTCGTATCCAATTTTTCTAATAAATATTTTATATAAAAACTATTATTATCTTTTAACTCTAATATCTTTGCATTTTTTAATTCTAATTCATCTATATCTTCTACAAATTCACCATCTGAATCATACCAGAAAATTATATGTCTATTTTTACCATCCGAAAGTTCTTTATCAAAATTTTGTTCTAATATGTTTTTTATTTCTTTTAGATTCATAATTTAAACACCTCGAAACTCATTTTAATATTTATTAGCCATATCTATTGCCCAACTATAAATCTCTTGTCCCATAACCTGCCTTAAAATTTCTATCTTAAATCTTAGCTAATAAATTCGGTAGTTTCTTTTCTTCTAATTGAGATATTTTTATATCTTGAAACTTTGCATAATTTACTTTTACACCATCATCTAAATCTATTTCAATCCTTTTATTTGCAATGTAAGCAATGACTTGGTCATAAGTCATACATTCTACTATTTGTCTGTTAATTTTCTCTTTTCTTCTCCTTGCAGCAGTTTTTTCTTTTGTTGATATATCAGACTCAATTAAAATATCTAATCTCTTTACTTCTGCTTCATATTTCTTTTGAAGTTTATGAAGATAATCTGTTCTAACTCTCGCTACTGTTGAAGAATTATATCTATGCATATATATAAGAGCCTTAAATCCATTTTCTTTTCCACTGTCAAATAGCCAATAAATAGGTCTTTTCTTATATGTTTTTACATGGTCTTTATAAAAATCTTTTAAGAAATATCTTCTTATAGTCTGCCTTGAGGTTTCATTTGTTTTCTTTCCTAAAGTCTCTGCAATATAATCAAGATTTTCCTCTAATGTCTTCTCTCCAAAGGCTACTTTAACAAATTCTACAAATCTATTTACAATATCATCCTCAAAGTAATCATCATCCGTAATTGGTATAACATTGTCCATAGTCACATCTATAGATGACTTTTTCAATCCTTCTTTTGTATTAATCATAAGTTGTCCATTCTCAATTTTAAATTTATCTTTAAACTCTCCACCTGCATAAATTAATCCTTCTTCATCTAATGAATAGCGACCAAACATACATCCTACTGCATAGGATATGAATGATTTAATATCTCTTTCTCTATCGGCTTTTCTAATAGTAATATCTTTATCTTCTACTTCAGGTGTTAGTTCGTCTTGTAATCCGTAGATTTCAATGAATATTCTATTTAGTTCTTCTTCATATGCCTTTAACCTATTAAACTGTCTTTCTGTAAATTCTAACCAGTTATTAAAAGCTTCTTCTATTGTAGTAGCATCATTTTTATGGGCTAATAGAGGATGTTTCTTAAAATCCCATGAGGTTTCAAATGAATCCCAATCATTCTTACTTATTTCAATGCAAATTTTTGCTAATTGTTCTATTCTTTCTTTCGTACTCTGGCTAACATCATTTATTATAGGTAAATTCGCTAAATTTCCTGGCTGAAAATTTAATGTTGGATTTTGTATTTTTAAAAAATCAAATGTTAATTTTGAATTTAAAAATGCACATAAATATAATATATAATTATTATTTAGGAACATTGATGAACCACCGACATCAAAAAGGAAGCCTTCTTCACAAAATCTTACTCCAAAACTTGTCGAACTTATAAATGACCAAGTAATACAACTTTTGAATATATAATCTAAATTATAATTATGCGATTTTATTCGTCCTGTTTTTTCATCCTTGAAGTTTCGGATTTCTTGTCCATCATTTTCCCAGTTAACAACATATTCATTGTTCCCGTACCACTTTCTAAAATCTCCACCTTTATTATATGGAAACCACTTTAATCCACTTTCTTTCGCTTGTTCTCTATCCTTAAACCCAAAACCCACTTTGTTATAATCAACCTCACTCCAATATCTCAAAAACCTATTATTATCTGCTGTTGCCATACCAAGTCTTGTTTCTGCAATATCTCCTAATTTACTGCTATTTGCAAAAACCTCAATGACTCTATCAGTTACCCAATATGCAAATGGCTTACCCGGTATTTTTTCAAATCCTTTTTGATTACAACTATATCTATAATTTACATTAGGATTTTTAATTGCTTCTAATGTTTTTATTGGCTGATTATGTATACCCTTAAACTCAGAAAGTTTAATAAACTGTCCTTTCGTATTTAGTAGTTTATTTCTTAATACAAAAGTTCCTACAGGTATAGTGGCTCCTTCAAAAGCATTATATTCTAATTGAACTAATGCAGTTATTGTAGTGTTCTTCAATATATAATCTCTTAATTCTTCATATGATTTTATAAACCACCAAACAAATGGAGTAACAAGACCAATAAATCCAGTCTTCTCTATCCATTTTATACTTTTTTTAATAAATACAGCAAATAAATCAGTTTTTATACCATTATAGTATTGTTTAATATAACCTTTTAGTTTTTCCCCCATTCTACCATTTCCCATATATGGTGGATTAGTAACTAAAATTTGATATTTATTCGACATAATCTTTGCTTGTTTAATAAGTGGAGGCAACTTTTCTAAAATAACTTCTTTATATTGAAGTTCAAATAAATTTACTGTTTCACTATCTCTAATTTCTTCCAATCTTCTCTTAATAACATCAAAATCTATTTTTTTAACTTCTAGTATTGAACCATATTCCTTTGCATCATTAAATACTTCAATCAAATATTCTACATTTCTTCTTAATGCTTCATCTTCCTTTACAAAATAATCTATTGCTTCTTTCGGTATACCATTACTTTCTTGAATAGAACAAACATTTAACTGTATAGTCCTTCTAAATATCCTTCTACTCTTACTTCTAGCCTTCATCATAAGGGCAAAAGTCGCTAGTTGTCCTGCTCTATCATCTATGTCAAGTCCATAAAGATTTTTCTCTAATATAAGTCTTGGTATTTCTCTTTCTGGGTATCCTGCTTTTAAATAAATATCGTATAGTACATCAAATGCATACACCAGAATGTGTCCACTACCCATTGCAGGGTCTAATATTTTAATATCTTCTGGACTCAAATTTGGATTCTTTAATTCTTCTAATTTTTTTTGTACTTCGGGCTTTTGCTCTGCTTCTTCTAAATAATATTTCCATTTCGACTTTAATTCTTCATCAGGATGAGATTCTAACCAAAGTCTACCTAAAGAATTTTCTACTATAAATTTTACTATCCATTTTGAAGTAAAAATTTGGGTTGCTGCAGGTATGTCAAATTTATTAATTTTTTTTCGGTTACTCATACTACTATCAAATATAGCATCCCTTTTTTCTTGATTATAAAATTGATAAAGCCACCCTATTATCTCTACTTGGTCTTTATAATCTTCTTCATCTATAGATTCTACTAAATCTCTAATTACAGAACCTTCTGCTAATAAATTATCTGGGAGCAATAATTCTGTATAATCTGCTATCTTTTCAAATACTGTTGGCATAATTTTGCCTAACTGATTGCATTGTTTTACAAGTAAATATTTATATAAATCTTCTATCTCATTATTTTCTTGAAGTCTATATACAATTTCCCTGTTTAAATCTAATTCTTCTACTAAGTTTAATGCTTCTTTAATAATATCTGGCTCTTTTTTATTCTTATCAACAGAAGAAAGAACTCTAACCCCTATTGGTAGATAATCATTTACCTCCATAAATCTAAGAGCGATAAATCTATTGAACCAAGTATATGCTACTTCCTCAATAACTTGCTCAAAACCTTTTTCTTTAATTTTTTCTATCAATCTTTCTCTCTGCTTGATTTCATATTCTTTATATATTCTACTGTTTTCTCTACCTTTTATTTTAAATCCACCTTCAAATTTTTCTATATCCATTATTTCTTCTTTGGTTATACCCAACTCATAAGCCTTTTGAGTTATATCTTCTATTAGTTTCTTCCTTGCTCTTACAGCAAAACTCTTTATTGCACTTTTGTTCATGGTCATTTCCTCCCAATTGTCTAGATCAATTTAAGTATTGTGTTTTCTTTTAATTCACTTTCTAATTTTCTTCTAATGTCATCTAAAAGTTTCTCTATATCTTCTTTTGTTTCAATGGTTGTTGCACAATGAAGAATATTTGCTATACTGATATTTACAACTTTTTTTGTTCTATATCTTTCTTCATAATCATCGTTTACAATTTCAGGCCCATATTCTTCAAGTTCTGGTTTTCTCTTTTCCTTTTCTTTTTCTATTTCATTAAAACATTTAATTTTAAGTCTATCAGATTCTTCTTTCATAGCAATGGCTTCATAGAAATTATTAGCAGAATCTAATCGGTTTAACAAATCGTCAAATTGAGATTTAAACTTAGAACTTAAATCATCTTTAAAATCATATAATTCAAGTTCTCTCATTACCTTCTCATAATCACTTACTATTACTTGTCTCACAGGTTCACATTCTTTTTCTAATAATTCGATAAATCTTCTAACAAATTCATCTATAAGTTTTGGCAGTTTTTGAATTTGTGAGTAAGGTCTTTCTGATTTAATAATTTTTTCAATTTCACTTATTATCTTTATTGCTTCTTCATCTACAACATAAGTCTTATTTTTCTCATATATTTCTAATTTTTCAACTGCTTTATCAAATACTTCTTTCTGATTTTTAAAGAATTTCTTAACATCATAAACATCTTCTTCATAATCTAATAAGTCATCTTTTAATTCATATACTCTTTCAAAGAATTCTTTTGCATCTTTTATCTTAATAATTTCTTCAAATAAACTTTTTCCTTTTTCCAATATTTGTTTTCCTGGATATCTAGTACCATCTCTATACTCAGATAATAATTTCATAATACTATCAGGACTTTTATAAAGTTCATTATCGCAAAGTTCTTTAAATCTATTTATTAATCCATCTTCATCCGAAGGCATTGCTGTATGATTAAATAATTCTTTAGCAAGATATTTTACATTAGAAATATATTTTGCAGGTGTCTTTGTTCTCTTTTTAATAATTAATCTATCTAAGTAATCTCTTTTTGTTATATACTTAATTAAATCTTTATCTGAAGTATTAAGGTATTCACTGCCAAGTTGTAATTTTATTTCTTGTGATTTAAACAATTTTAATACAATTCCTCTTATATCATCTTCTCTCCAGCCATAAGGTGCTTTTGAAAACAAATCAATTAGCGTCTTTAATGTAATTGGTATATTTCTCTCAGTATTTCTTTCTATATAACTATTTACTTCTTCTATCGCTAATTTATTCGGCATATCATCAATTAACTTAATCTGCATATTATCTTCTAGTAAAATATCATGTAAATCTTTAGTACTGTCTATAAATTTAGTTATATAGTTTAATTTACTATACATGCTATCTATCAGATATTTAAAACCTTCATTAATCCTTTCAACAGGATGCTTTGGTTTAATATTTAACTTCTGTAAATTAGCATATATATCCGCATTTTTTAATGCTTCTATTAATAATGTAGTTACTCTTTTTTTCCTTTCTGCTATTTCTCTTGATTTTCTAATTTTTATTTCTTCAATTTCAGGAATAGATTTTGTTCCACCTTTTCTTTGTAGATATGTTTGAATTCTTAGGATCTGATCTATTTCTTCTAAAAAAGATGTATCTGCTGGCAGTTTAACTATTAAATTATTCTCTCTTGCTGACATCATTCTTAATTCATTCTCTGTAAGTTCAACTCCAGTATCATAATATGGAGTGATAATTTTTAGCCCTATTTCACTTTTCTGAGGTGATAAAAATCTATCATCAATGATTTTGTTAAAATCAAAATAATATCTTGCATTATATCTATATTTTTTCTCGTCATATATACCATTAAATATTTCTTCTCCTGCTTTTAAAATTACCTCTCCCATATCTACAGGAATATGTTGAATCTCTTTATTTACATCTTGTTCAGCATGAGTAAGAAATATATATTCATTTCCGTTTTTTTGAATTAATGTTTCTTTTAGTAATCTTTTTAAAGAACTCTCTATCTGTTTTTTAAGTTCAATTTTATTATCATCTATATGTTTAACCATCAAAGTTGCAATATTTTCAATGTTTGAAGGCATTTCTTTTACATATTTGATCAAAAACAAGACTTTCAAAACTTCTACATCTTGCTTGGTTAAATTATCATTATCTTGAGCATGTAAGATTACTGCATTAATATTAGAATCTAAAAATGCCTCTATTGTTTCATAAAATGCTGAAAAAGGAATAAGTACTCCTTCTTCACAATCTGCATATGCAATAGCTGCTTCTTGAAAAGCACTAAGTAAAGACCTCTCACCTTCTGATAAATGCTTCCCACTAGCACCATGAAGCCTTATACCAGTAAATACAGACTGAAGCAAATTAAACTGATATGGTATAAAAGGATATACTTCTATAAAATCATCTACTGATTTATATGTTTTCATTTCTGGTGTATCTGCTGAAAATGTTATAAGATTTTTTATTATCGCTTCTTTCTCTACATATAAAAGTTTCAATGTTTCTTTTGCTGTATCATTCTTAAGTAGTATACGCTTTTTTATTACTTCATCTACATTAGCACTAGATAGATTAATTCTTGTATTAAATCTTCCTTGTATTTTTGAAAAGTCATTTCCTTTTACTTTTGTTATCGAATCAATATCTTGCTGTGATGTTACTATTACCCATGCTCTTCCACCACACTGTGTTCCTAAATCTTCAACTACTGTCTGAAGGTTTAGCATAAGTTTAGCATCATCACCTATATACTGGCCAATTTCATCAACTAAAAAAATTACATGATGATTTCCACCCTTTGATTCAATGTATTCTCTTACCCTACTAGCAAACTTTTCAACACTTAAAGAATAGTTTTCTTCTGCTCTATTAAACCAATTTTTTGCTGCTTCAATACTCATTTTCGTTGTTGCTGCTAAAGCTTCTACTATATTATCTTCTTCAAAGTAAAAATCTTCTCTGGCTTCTTCCCATGTATTCCCTGAAAGTTCTTTAAATTTTGCTTTAAAGGCCTCATATGTACTATCCTTAACCATTTGTCTTTCTAAGTCTGCAACCCATGGTATTGAACCACAAAATCCCTGCATTTCATTAAAAACTTTATTGAATACTTTTACAATAGCATCTTTATTTGCTTTAGAATCAGAATCTGACTTAGAATCTATGTTAAATAAAATAATATCAGCACTAACATCTCCTGCTATTTTCATGTCTGCTAAAACTAAAGGGTCTTTAATCTTATCCTCAAAAAAACTTACGGCTTTTTTGCCATTAGCCTCTCTATTTTCAAGTAAATAAGATAAAATCTTTAAGAAGTGTGATTTACCACTTCCAAAGAAACCACTAATCCAAACTCCCATTTTATCTGTATAATTATTAATACTTTTTTTATATGCTTCAAAGAAATCACTAAAATGTTTTGAAAGCTCTTTAGTAACTACATATTCTTCTAATTCCTGATACACATTCATATCATCTTCTTGACCAATTTTAATAACTCCTTTTATATCCCTCTCGATGTCTTTATAAAACATTTTTCTAAGTTGCATTTTTTATCCCCCCTGATGTTTATCTCTCAATTAATTTAAATGCTCTATAATAGTTATCATCTTTAATCTCATTAAATAATTGCAATTCTAAGCCATCATAAGTTCCTGGGAAAAACAAAATGAGTGGAACTTCATCTATAACCGAATGTAATGTATTTAAAACTGTATGTGATCTTATAATAGGCCAAGCCTTTCCAACACCTGTTAAAAATACAATGTCATTTTTACCAACTCTTTTTCCTATATAATCAACCACTAAATCATTTTTTTGTGTTAATCTAAGTGTTTTTTTAATAGCATTGATTATATATTCAGTTCCCTTCTTTTTTTCCATATCAAAAACTTTGTCTAAATAGCCTTTGCTTTCTAATATTTCTAATATAATTTCATATAAATCAAATTCCTTTATTTGAATTTCAGAATCATTATTATTAATTTTCTGTTTTAAAAATTCTATATGCTTTCTTACAATTATTTCATCTTTAGGATCATAATCGAATATATAATATCCGATTTCATTTCCTAATCCTTTATTCTCTCTAAACCTTTTTTCTAATAACTTAGGTAAAATCTGATCTAATCTTTCATAAATTGTACTCATCTATATCTCTCCTATCATAGCCTCTAAATAAATTTGCTCACCTTTTTCTTTTAAATAATCTATTATTTCTTTCTCCATTATTGGTGGTGTTATTTCTATATCTTTTTTATGTTTCTTAATAAATCCTGCTTCATTTAAAATCCTTTTATAAACTTGTTTTAATTTGTAAAAAGTATAATCTTTCCATGACGCTATTTGTTTACTTTGCTCTGCTTTCCTTTGAAAAAAGATACTAAAATCTTTATCTGTTATAATAAAATCTTTTAATAAATATTTCTCTCTATATACTTCAATCATAAAATCAAAAAATAATCTATCAGTCTTTAATATGCTGTATAATGCCACCTGCTTACTAGTTTCTAAATTACCATTAACAATTTTATCCAACAAAAATTCATCTAAAACTTTAAGTCTTTTTAGTATCTTTGAAGCAATTTCTTTTTTTCTACTATCTGTATTAACTAAAAATATATTATCCTCAATGGCTTTTCTTTTTATGTCAATATCATTAAAACCTTGTAATTTAAGAGTTGCAGCCTTTTTAAGTTCTAAATATAAAAAAGGCATTGATTTTAATGTAGATGTATATTTTAACATTTTTATACAATCTCACCTCTTTCTCGGTCCACTTTACACTTTGATTTTAATTATATCACATATACATTTATAATCGCCAAATTCTTTATACGAAAATATTTAATTTTCATTGACCTTTTATCAAAACTATAAAAAAAAGACCATAAAACATGGTCATATCTTTCAAATTAATGGTATTGTTCATTTACTTGTAAATCTATGTTATCAAAATCTAAACTAAATGGTGGCAAAATCAAAATAACATCTGCTGTAATGCAGATGTTATCAATATACGAGCAAGTCTATAAGCCGAGTTCTGTATTAGATAGCCATCTATCTAGGCCTACTGTTGCCAGCAGGCTCATGCGACCTACCAACGGGACGGCAGCGGGCAACCACCTTTTTTAGTCCCTACTTGGTCTTGCTCCAGGTGGGGTTTACATAGCAGACTAGTCGCCTAGCCTCTGGTGAGCTCTTACCTCACCTTTCCACCCTTACCAGTAAAAACTGGCGGTATATTTCTGTTGCACTATCCTTGGAGTCGCCTCCACTGGGTATTACCCAGCACCCTGCCCTATGGAGCTCGGACTTTCCTCATCACTTATATAAAGTGACGCGGCTATCTGACTTACTCGTAAATATTTAATTTTAAAGACAAGATATATATTAACATGAACAAATATCATTGTCAAACGGAAATTTTTTCTTATTTATATATATGTAAATGGATTAATATTTAAATTTGAACTTATTATTTCTAAATCATAATTTTTACTTTTTAATTTAGTTATTAAATACTCTTTCAAAAACTCACAAATGATATTTTCTGTTTCAAAATGCCCAGCATCTATAACAGTAAGCCCTAACTCAGAAGCATACTGTGCATCATGATATTTTATATCACCTGTTATATAACAATCACATCCACTTCTATATGCATCAATTATGAATTCAGCTCCACTTCCAGTACATATAGCTACTTTTCTTATTACTTTATGTTTATTTCCTATTAATCTAATAGCATCTGCTTTTAATTTTTCTTTTAATTCAACAGCTAATTCCTTTAAAGTTTTTTGTATTGTCAAATGACCTATTCTTCCAAATCCAAAAACCTCAAATTCATTTTCCAGTGGAAATATATCATATGCAACTTCTTCATATGGATGAACTTTTAGCATCTGATTTATTACTTTAGACAAATTATTTGATGGAACAATAGTTTCTAATTTGTACTCTTCTACTTTTTCTAAATTGTTTAAACTTCCTATAAATGGATTTGAACCTTCAAGTGGCTTAAAAGTACCTATGCCAAGTGTTTTAAATGTACAATGACTATATTTCCCAATATGTCCAGCACCAGCTAGTGAAATAGCCTCTCTTACATCATCAATATTTTCTTTTGGAACAAATACTGCTAATTTATAATATTTTGTTTTATGCGTAATCTTTAAAGGCTTTAAATCATCTAAATTCAATAATTTAGCAATATAATCACTCGTTCCACCTACTGCAATATCCAAATTTGTATGTGCACAAAACAAATTAATATCATTTTTTATCAATTTATTAATTACTTTACCTATAGGTTCTGAATAATTTATTTTTTTTATTGGCTTAAATATCAATGGATGATGAGTTATTATCATATCAGCTTTTTTTTCGATTGCTTCATCTACTACTTTATTATTAACTTCGAGACATACCATTATCTTTTTTATTTCTTTTGATATACTTCCTATCTGCAGGCCTACATTATCCCAATGCTCTGCTAAAAATGAAGGAGCTAATTCTTCCATCATCTCTATAACTTTACTGCATTTCACAGACATCTTTTCAACTCCTCGAATTTTTTTATTTTTTCTCTACATTCTGCCATCTTACTTTTAGCATTAATCGAATTTTCTTTTTCTACCATTTTTAAAATTTGATTATATTTTTTTATCTTCATATCAATAAAATCTTTTAATAGAGGGTCTTTACTTTCTATTAATTTCTTTCCTACTTCAAAATATATTTCATCTTCCATATTCATCTTTCCCTTAGTTACCACTAAAATTTCATACATCTTTTCATTTTCTCTAGCTAATTTTTCATAAGTTATATTAAATCCATTTTCCATAAGCCATTTTCTAAGTTCATCTTGAGCTACCATAGGTTGTAATATCAATGTATCTATTGTTTTTGCAATATCAAAACTTTCTTCCAATATTTTTCCTATAAGTAAACCTCCCATACCTGCAATAATTGCAGTTTGAATTTCATTACATTTAAAAGGTTTAAGTCCACTTCCTAATCTCGTTTCTATAAATTCACTTAAATTATACATTTCAATCGTTTTTTTTGCATTATCAAGAGGTCCTTTATTTATATCAGTAGCAATAACTTTATTAGTTATTTTGTTTTGTACTAAATATACAGGTATGTATCCGTGGTCAGTTCCAATATCTCCAACAACCGTATCTTTAGGAACTAAATCCGCTATTGTTTGCAATCTTGGCGATAATTTCATATACATCCCTCTTTTTATTTTTATTATTTAACTGAATAATTAAATATATATTTATAAAAATAATATTATGGAGGTGATAAAAATCAGTAAAAGAGAAAATTTTTCTAATAGTGAAAAACATGAACCTACGTTAGTACATTTCAGTTGGGGCGGTACTACTCATGAATGGGAAGAAGAAGCTGACCAAATAATGCATTATCTTCAAGATAAACTCGACAGTAAAGAAGATGATATAGAAAAAGAAAAGAAAATACAGTATGCAAGCCAAAAACAGTACTGGCTGGATTATGATAAATAATAAATTATAAAGATTCGCTAAAATGCGAATCTTTATTATTCTAAATAATCTTTTAATTTTTTACTTCTGCTAGGATGTTTTAATTTTCTTAATGCTTTAGCTTCTATCTGTCTAATTCTTTCTCTAGTAACATCAAACTTTTTGCCTACTTCTTCTAATGTCCTAGCTCTTCCATCTTCTAAACCAAATCTCAATTTCAAAACTTTTTGTTCTCTAGGAGTAAGTGTATCTAAAACTTCTATTAACTGCTCTTTCAGCATAGAAAAAGCAGCTGCTTCTGCTGGAGCTGGTGCATCATTATCAGGAATAAAATCTCCTAAATGACTGTCTTCTTCTTCGCCAATCGGGGTTTCTAAAGAAACAGGTTCCTGTGCTATTTTTAAAATTTCTCTAACTTTTTCAACTGTCATATCCATTTCTTTTGCAATTTCTTCAGGGCTAGGCTCTCTACCTAATTCTTGAAGCAATTGCCTAGAAACTCTTATGAGTTTATTTATCGTTTCAACCATATGAACAGGAATTCTTATAGTTCTAGCTTGATCAGCTATTGCTCTAGTTATAGCTTGTCTTATCCACCATGTAGCATAAGTACTAAATTTATATCCTTTTCTCCAATCAAATTTTTCAACAGCTTTAATCAAGCCTAAATTTCCTTCTTGTATTAAATCTAAAAACAACATTCCTCTTCCAACATATCTCTTTGCAATACTAACAACTAACCTCAAATTAGCCTCGCATAATCTTCTCTTCGCTTCTTCATCACCTTGCTCCATTCTCTTGGCAAGTTCTATTTCCTCTTCAGCTGATAAAAGAGGAACTTTTCCAATTTCTTTTAAATACATTCTTACAGGGTCATCTATACTAATACCTTTAGGCATTGATAAATCAATAGCAACTTCTTCACCATCAGAAATATCATCATTATCATTTATATCAAGTACAACATCTTTATCACCTATTATTTCAATTCCCATAGAAGTCAATGAGTCATAAACTTCTTCTATTTGATCCTTATCTATGTCTATATCTTCTAATGCATCCATTATTTCAGTATAAGTCAGTGTACCCTTTTTCTTCCCCTGTTCAATCAATTTTTTTACTGATTTCATCTTATCATCATTATTTTTCTTTTTACTCATTTGACTTCCCTCCCTTCCATACAAACTTTACATTTAACCTTCCATTAATTTTTTCTCCATTTCTATTAATCTTCTCAACTCTCCACATAGCTCATTTATCCTAACTACATCTCCTTTTCTTTTATTTTCTTGTTTTTCTAATAGTTTTATTTCATTTTTAATCGATTTTATTTTTTTATCTATATTAAATCTTTTAAGCGATAGTGTAAGTTCACATATTGTTTTATCAATATCTTCATAAGGAAGTAAGTTTTTAATTATACCTCTAAGCATTTTAGCTTCTTCAATATCCAGTTCATCTATAAATAAATTAATATCTATTTTTTTATCTTCTTCATATTTTTTACCTAAAACAGAAAAAATATTTCTAAGTAATAAATTTGAAAAATCTTCTTCAGTTATATGAGATTTTATTTTATCATATTCTGTTTTGCTTATCATGCAAAGAGCTATAATTTTTTTTTCGATTTCAACTAAACCATCTTTCAATACAGACTTAACTGGTTTTAAATGAACTAATCTTCTTACATCATTATAATTATTTTTTTTACTTTTATAATCTTTTTTAAACTTATTATTGCCATAAATTTCCGAATTTATTACATTTGCAGGAACATCTGTTTCCTTAGAAAGTTTTTTTACATAAATTTCTCTTTCCACTGGACTTTTTATTAGTTTTTTGATAATTTCTATAGACTCCTGTAAAAAATGTATTTTTCCTTCATTTAAGCTTAAATCATATTTTTTCTTTATTAACTCTATTTTATAATCAAGAAGAGGCAAAGCATTTTTTATCTTCTCTAAAAAACTATCTTTTCCATTTTTTCTAATATATTCATCTGGATCCATATTTCTATCAAGTTTTATTACCTTAACCTTACAACCAACTTCATTTAAAACATCTAAACCTCTAATAGTAGCTGATTCTCCAGCAGTATCTGAATCGTAGGCAATTATTACTTCATCACAATATCTTTTGAGTAATTCTCCATGGTTTGCAGTCAGAGCAGTACCTAATGTAGCAATTACATTTTTTATACCATATTGATATAATGCAATAACATCCATATATCCTTCAACAAGAATTAATTTTCTTTCTTTTCCCAATTCACTGCGAGCTAAATTTAAACCATAAAGTATATTTCTTTTATTAAATATCAAACTTTCAGGAGAATTCAAATACTTAGGGATTGAATCATCTAGCACTCTTCCTCCAAAACCTAATATCTTTTTTGTAGTACTTATTATTGGAAATATCACTCTATTTCTAAATCTATCATAATACCCACTCGACTTTTCTCTTTTTATTACAAGCCCTGCTTCATAAATAAGTTTTTGAGAATATCCTTTCGCTAATAAATACTTATTTAGTGCTTCCCAATCATTTATTGCATATCCAAGTCCAAATTTTTTGATTGTTTCAATATTCAATCCCCTTTTTTTCAAATATCTTATGCCTTCATTGTCATTTTTAGTCAAATTTTTATAAAAAAATATGGCAGCTTGTCTATTAATTTCGTAAAGTTTTTGTTTTTTTATATAAATTTCTTGATTACCATTATTTTCTTTATATTGTTCTATATTTATTCCTGCTTTTTCTGCTAAAAATTCTAGCGCATCAATAAAATCCAAATTTTCTATATTCATAATGAAATTAATAACATTTCCTGCTGCACCACAACCAAAGCAGTGATAGAGCTGTTTATCTTGCGATACCATAAATGAAGGTGTTTTTTCAGTATGAAAAGGACATAATCCTTTATAATTCCTACCTGTCCTTTTTAAATTTACATACTCAGATATAATATCAATGATGTCATTACTATGCAGAACTTCATCTATCAAACTTTCAGAATATCTTCCAGCCATATCACTCACACCTAAATGAAATATATTATTATATTTTCTCTATAAATTGTCAATTTCCTCTTAAAACAACAAAAAAAATGACCTTTTTGAAAGTATTAAGAACATCGACTCTCCATAATTCGACATTTTTCCTTGATTTCCTTCTAAATAATTAAAATTCTAAAATAATGAATTTTCTGAATAGTTTTAAAAATTATTGTCTTATACCCAAAATTTTGGAACATAAATACTCATAAATTTGTTTACAGCATATCTATCGGACATTCCTGCAATATAATCCTTTACAATTTCTTCAATATCTACTTTACAGTCTATTTTATTATACATATCTTTAGGTATTTTATCAGGATTATTTATAAAATAATCATAAAGCTCATAAATAATATTTTGTGCCTTTACTTCTTCTCTTTTTGCTTCTTTATTTAAATAGACATTTTCAAACATAAATTTCCTCAATTTATTAGTAGCAAATAAAACTTCATCACTCATCATAATAATATTTTTACCATAACTGTTTTTAATTATATCAACTATCATTGTATTTATTCTTTCTCTATTCGTTCTACCTAGTATTTTAATACAATCTTTTGGCAACATATTATAATCAAGAACTTTAGCTCTAATAGCATCATCAATATCATGATTGATATATGCTATTCTGTCACTAATTTTTACTATTTGTCCTTCTAAAGTCTTTGGCATATTGTCGCCACTATGATTTAATATCCCATCTCTAACTTCATATGTCAAATTTAATCCATTTTCTCCATTTTCCCTCTTTTCTAATACATCTACAACACGCAAACTCTGCTCATTGTGCTTAAACCCTCTACTGTGAATTTTATTAAGAGCTACTTCTCCACAATGTCCAAAGGGAGTATGTCCTAAATCATGTCCTAAAGCAATTGCTTCTGTCAAATCCTCATTTAATTTTAAAGCTCTGGCTATTGTTCTTGAAATCTGTGAAACTTCAAGGGTATGTGTCAATCTAGTTCTATAATGATCACCTTCCGGAGAAAGAAATACTTGTGTTTTATGTTTAAGTCTTCTAAAAGCTTTTGAATGTATAATTCTATCTCTATCCCTTTGAAAGTCAGTTCTAATTTCACATTTTTCTTCAACATATTTCCGCCCCTTTGTTTCACATGCCTTAACTGCAAATTTTGACAGATTATTAAGTTCCATTTGTTCAGTTATCTCCCTAATAAACATTTAGTCAGCCCCTCTTGAAAATTAATTTTTATTTTCTTTATATTGTATATATACAACAATGACCTATTTAATTCCTTTAAAATTAAATTTTTAACTAAAAAATAGGTGCATATTTTTGCACCCATCTTTTAGTTGCTGTTTCTTATGGCAGCCTGAGCAGCTGCAAGTCTAGCTATTGGTACTCTATAAGGAGAACATGATACATAATCTAAACCTATCCTATGGAAAAAATCTATTGATTGAGGCTCTCCTCCATGTTCACCACATATTCCAAGCTTAATATCTTTTCTCGTCTGTCTTCCTAAATTAATTGCCATCTCCACTAATTTTCCAACACCTACTTGATCTAATCTTGCAAATGGATCTTTTTCAAATATTTCTTTTTCTCTATATTCATTTATGAATTTTCCAGAATCATCTCTTGAAAATCCAAAAGTCATCTGTGTCAAATCATTTGTTCCAAAGGAAAAAAATTCTGCATGTTTAGCTATCTTATCTGCAATTAAAGCTGCTCTTGGCACTTCAATCATTGTTCCTACCTTATAAGCAATTTTCATTCCTTTTTCTGACATTATATTTTCTGCAGTCTGATTTATAAGCTGTTTAATAATTTCTATTTCCCTTTCTATTCCCACTAATGGAATCATTATTTCAGGTTTTATTTCTATGCCAAATTTTTCTTTTACTTCAATTGCAGCTAATATTATCGCTTTTACCTGCATTTCATATATTTCTGGATAGGTAATTCCAAGTCTACATCCCCTATGTCCAAGCATTGGATTAAATTCCTTAAGTTCCTCAATTTTATCTTTCAAAGCATTAAATTCTACTCCTATTTCTTTTGCAAGTATTTTTATATCTTCGTCTTTATTAGGTAAAAATTCATGAAGTGGCGGGTCTAAAAGTCTTATTGTTACAGGTCTACAGCCCATTGCTCTAAAAATACCAATAAAATCTTCTTTTTGAAATGGAAGTAATTTATCTAGAGCTTTTTTTCTTTCTTCAACAGTTTTTGAAATTATCATTTCTCTTACTGCCAATATCCTATTTTCTTTAAAAAACATATGCTCTGTTCTACATAGACCAATTCCTTCTGCTCCAAATTTAACTGCTATCTCTGAATCTCTTGGAGTATCTGCATTAGTCCTAACTCTCAATCTTCTAAACTCATCAGCCCATTCCATTAACACTCCAAAATTTCCAATCAAATCTGCATCTTTAGTTTCTATAATTCCTTCATATACTTTTCCCGTATTACCATCAATAGAAATAAAATCTCCTTCTCTATAAACTTTATCACCTGCTCTAAATAGCTTATTATGTTCTTCTATTCTTATTTCGCCACAGCCAGCAACACAGCATTTACCCATTCCTCTTGCAACCACAGCTGCATGAGAAGTCATTCCGCCTCTCGCAGTTAATATTGCTTCAGCTTTTACCATACCTTCAATATCTTCAGGAGAAGTTTCCACTCTAACAAGTATAACCTTTTCTCCACTGTCAGCTGCTTTAACTGCATCTTCAGCATTAAAATAAATCTTACCTGTAGCTGCTCCCGGTGAAGCAGGCAGTCCCTCAGCTATTTTTTTAGCCTTTTTAAGTTCTTCTGACTTAAAAGTTGGATAAAGAAGTTGTCCTATCTGCTGAGGATCAATTCTCATTACAGCTGTTTTTTTATCTATAAGCCCTTCATTTGCCATATCTACTGCAATATTTACAGCTGCCTTTGCCGTTCTCTTACCATTTCTAGTTTGAAGAATATATAACTTTCCTTCTTCTATTGTAAATTCTATATCCTGCATATCTTTATAATGATTTTCTAAAATCTCAGTAATTTTTACAAATTCATCGTAAACTTTTGGCATTATATTTTTCAGTTCTGAAATAGGTTTTGGAGTTCTTATACCAGCAACGACATCTTCACCTTGCGCATTTAATAAAAATTCACCAAAAATTTCTTTTTTACCAGTAGACGGATGTCTTGTAAATGCAACTCCTGTTCCAGAATTTTCTCCCATATTTCCAAATACCATAGACTGAACATTAACAGCTGTTCCTAAATGATGAGGAATATCATTTATCTTCCTATATACTATTGCTCTTGAATTATTCCAAGAATCAAAAACTGCTTTTACAGCCATCATCAACTGCTCTTCGGGGTTATCTGGAAAATCTATCCTTGCTTCTTTTTTTATTAAATCCTTGTATTTTTTTATCATTTCTCTTAAATCATCAATAGTAAGTTCAGTATCATTTTCTACCCTTTTTTCCATTTTTACTTTTTCCAAAACACTATCAAATTTATATTTAGGAATACCTAGCACTACATCTCCAAACATTTGAATAAATCTGCGATAACTGTCATAAGCAAATCTTTCATTATTTGTCTTTTTACTCAATCCTTTAACAGTTATATCGTTAAGACCAAGATTTAATACTGTATCCATCATACCCGGCATTGATATTACTGCTCCTGACCTTACTGATACTAACAGCGGATTTTCTGAATCACCAAAAACTTTACCTGTTTCCCTTTCAAGTATTTTTAAATTGTTAAATATCTGTTCTTTTATTTCTTTATCAATTTCTCTATCACATTCATAATACCTATTACAAGCCTTTGTTGTAATAGTGAAACCCGGTGGTACAGGTAATCCTATTTTGTTCATTTCTGCTAGATTTGCTCCTTTACCACCTAATAAAGATTTCATCTCCTTATTTCCTTCACTAAAAAAATATACATACTTTTTCAAAATTCCCACTCCTTCCAATATATCTCAATTTATATAATACCGTTTTCCCTCATAATATCTAAAATAATACCTGCTGTTTCTTCTACTGCTTTATTTGAAACATCTATGATAGCACAACCTATCTTTTTCATAACTTTTTCTGCATAATCAAGTTCCTCTAAAATTCTATCGAGATTAGCATATGATGCATTATTATTTAATCCTAAAGCTTTTAATCTTTCCTGCCTAATTTCATTGAGTTTTATTGGATTTGCAGTTAATCCTATAATTTTCTTTGGAGATATTTCAAATAATTCATCTGGTACAGGAGCTTCAGGTACTAACGGTACATTAGCAACTTTTATATTTTTATGAGCTAAATACATACTTAAAGGTGTTTTAGATGTTCTAGATACACCAATTAATACTATGTCGGCTTTCTTTATGCCTCTTGAATCCTTTCCATCATCGTATTTTACAGCAAATTCTATTGCTTCAACTCTATTAAAATACCTTTCATCTAATTTCCTTATAACACCGGGTTCATTAATAGGTTCTATTCCTAAAACACTATGTAAAGAATTCATAACTGAAGACATAATATCTACATATTCTATGTTATTTTTTTCACATTCATCTATCAATGTCTCTTTTAATTCATCAATTACTGTGGTAAATATAATTATAGAACGAAATTTTTTTGCTTGTTCAATTATATCAAATATTTGTTCACTATCAGAAATATATGAAAATCTTTTTATTATATATTTAACATCTTCAAATTGACTTATTGCCGCCTTTGCTACTTGTTCAGCTGTTTCTCCTATCGAATCAGATACAATATACACATATAATTTATCCTGCATTATATTATTCCTCCCAAATTTACAATATAAGCTTTATTTATTTGCTAATTCTATAAATAATTTAGTAATATTTGTCTTAGATATTCTACCAACTACCTTTAAATACTCTTTATCATCAATAATTTTTTCCTCTACTATAGGTAAACTATCTACTTCATGTTCAATAATTTTTTTAGCTGCTTCTAAAACTGTTTCAGTAGGCTTTACTGTAACAATATTAGGCATCCTCGTCATTATAATACCTACCGGCACTTTATTTATATCTGTACCACCTATAGCCGTTTTAAGAAAATCCTTTCTTGACACAACTCCTGCTAAATATCCATCTGAGATGACAAAAACTGTTCCAACATCTTCTAAAAACATGGATACAATTGCATCGTATACAGAAGTTTTTTCATCTACTACTACCGGTACAGATTTTATTTCACCTACCTTTATTTCATAAATCCGATTAAGCAGCTCTATGCTTTCCTTATTTCCAGAATAAAAATATCCTACTTTAGGCCTTGCTTCTAATATTCCCGTCATTGTTAAAACTGCAAGGTCTGGTCTTAATGTAGCTCTGGTTAAATTTAGCATGTTTGCAATTTGTTCACTTGTAATAGGTTCATTTTCCTGCACAATTTGAATTATTTTCTTTTGACGACTTGAAAATTCTATGACAATCACCTCTACTATATTTTATGTGTTATACTATTATATATATATTATATACTATTTTGTCTAAAATGTTTATATTTTTTTTGATTTTTATTTAAAAAGGATAGTCTTTAGACTATCCTTTTTAAAATTCGACTCTTTTTGCAATATATTCTTCTAATTCATCAATTTTAATTCTTACTTGCTCCATAGTATCTCTATCCCTTACTGTTACACAACTATCTTCTAATGTATCAAAATCAACTGTTATACAATATGGCGTTCCTATTTCATCATGTCTTCTATATCTCTTTCCTATACTTCCAGATTCATCATAATCTACCATAAACTTTTTAGAAAGTAATGCATATATTTCTTCAGCTTTTTCACTTAACTTTTTAGAAAGAGGAAATACTGCTGCTTTAAATGGAGCTAAAGCTGGATGTAACCTTAATACTTTTCTTTCCGTTCCGTCTTCTAATTTTTCTTCTTCATATGCATCTATTAAAAATGCCAAAGTAACTCTATCTGCACCTAATGAAGGTTCAATACAAAATGGTATGTATTTTTCATTAGTAGTTGGGTCTTGATACCTCAAATCAACTCCAGAATGCTCCATATGCTGTTTTAGGTCAAAATCAGTTCTGTCAGCAATCCCCCAAAGTTCTCCCCAACCAAACGGGAATCTGTATTCAATATCTGTAGTAGCATTACTATAATGAGATAACTCTTCTTTAGAATGGTCCCTAAGTCTAATATTTTCTTCTTTCATACCTAAGTTAAGAAGCCAATTTTTACAGAAATTTTTCCAATACTCAAACCACTCTAAATCTTCTCCAGGTTTGCAGAAAAATTCTAATTCCATCTGTTCAAATTCTCTCGTTCTAAAAGTAAAATTACCCGGAGTTATTTCATTTCTGAATGATTTTCCTATTTGACCTATTCCAAAAGGAATTTTTTTTCTAGCAGCTCTCTGTACAGCTTTAAAGTTTACAAAAATACCTTGAGCAGTTTCTGGTCTTAAATATATTTCAGACTTACTGTCTTCTACAACCCCCTGATATGTTTTAAACATCAGATTAAATTGTCTAATACTAGTAAAATCTTTTTCTCCACATTCTGGACATTTTATATCTTTTTCTTTTATATAACTTTCCATTTCTTCATTTGTCCAACCATCTACAATAATTTCTTCATTATTAGATTTAGCATAATCCTCTATCAATTTGTCAGCTCTAAACCTAGATTTACACTTTTTACAATCTATAAGAGGGTCGCTAAAACCTCCTACATGTCCTGATGCAACCCAAACCTGTGGATTCATCAAAATAGCTGTATCTACTCCAACGTTATAAGGACATTCTTGAATAAATTTTTTCCACCAAGCCTTTTTAACATTATTTTTTAATTCTACTCCTAAAGGTCCATAATCCCATGTATTAGCAAGTCCACCATAAATATCAGAACCCGGGAAAATAAATCCTCTAGATTTTGCAAGTGATACTATTTTGTCCATTGTAACTTTCTCTGTCATATATATAAACCTCCTCATCAAAAAATAAATTTAGCCCTTCATCCCAAAAAGGGACGAAAGGCTGTCCTTCCGCGGTTCCACCCTAATTGATACAAATTTGTATCCTCTTTAAAATGGTATCGCTCAGGAGCTCCCTTCACTAAGCTACTATATCGGATTTCCAGCATCACCGACTCTCTATGATAGTAAACTTAGCTACTCTTCTCCTTCAATGCTACCCTCTATTTTTTTTGAGATTTTACCACAATTTATATGTTTTGTAAACCTCTTATTTTAAATCATCATCTTTTTTCTTACTTATAATTTTTTCCCTTGCTTCATCTACTTTTTGTTTTATATTTGAAAAAGTATCTTCAGTAATATCTTTTACATCAATTATTTCTCCATTATCTTTAACTATTTCTAATCTACAACCAGTAGCTAATGCAACAAGTATTCCTGCGATAGTTGCCGGAGTAAAAAGTACAGCTCCAACAGCTCCTGCTGTAACGGGAATATTTATAACTATTTCTTCATCTCGCCTTAATAAAATTCTAGTTACATTTCCCTTCTTAATAAGTTCTTTTAATTTTTCAATTATTTCATTGCCCTTTTCTGACATATTATTTGCAAAACTTTTTTGCTGTTTTGTTTCAATATAAATTATAGCTTCAAGTATATCACCATCAGTTGCTTCTAATGCTTCTTTTGCCTCTTTATACGTAGCTCCTGTTCTTCCCCTTATTTCATCAATTTCTGGTAAACCAAATCCCATTTTCTTCACCCCTTAATTTAAATTTTATTTAAAGTCTTTAAAAATTCAAGACTTTTAAAATTATTTTTCTCCAAATGAATTTCAATATACTTATCAAATAACTTATTTAAATTTTTAACTATATTTTGATTTAATTTTAATTTTGATAATGTAATAATATCAGTCCTTAAAATATAATCAATTAATTTCTTTACTGTATTACTTATAACAATTAGTTTTTCATACTGATTTGAACATAAATCACAAATTAATCCACCATGCTGAATACTAAATCTATATTTTTCAAAACTTTCATTTCCACAGCTGACACATCTGTTTACTTCTGGTCTAAAACCAACATAATCCAATAATTTTATCTGAAATGTAGCTTTTATAAATTCCAAATTATTATTATCATATGTAATCAAATATAAACTTTTAAGTAAAGTATCAAATAATCTATTATTAGTAACTCCTTCAAGTATAACTGATTCACAAAGTTCAGCTATATATGAAGCATATGCTAATCTAATTAAATCTTCTCTAACTTTATAAAAACTTTCTTTAATATCCACAGATGAAATTCTATCCAATTTGCTGCCTTTATTTATGATAAATTCTCCAAAAATAAATGGGTGGGAAGCTGGAGATAACTTAGATTTGGGTTTTCTTCCACCCTTAGCCACTGCCTTAACTTTACCGCTTTTTCTTGTAAAAAGAGTCAAAATAACATCTGAATCAGATATTTTATTTTTTCTTAAGACCACTGCATCGGTCTTAAATAACATTTAATCACCTCAAATTAATATTTTGAAAATCTTCATCATTCATATTATGTATATTATTTGTCTTAATGTCATTTATTAACTGTTCATATTCCTTTAAAAGCAAATAAGTATTTATATCGCCTGTTTTACTAAATAATTTCCATAAAGTTTCTCTTTCCATAAAGTCTACCCCCCATTCTTATTTTATATACTTATTTTCTGCATAGGGGGCAAACTAATATACAATGAAAAATTTGTAATACTTTAATTTTACAATATAAACTTATTTAATAAAATCGTTGTAAGAGTAAAATATATTGATAAACCTGTAATATCAATCGTAGTAGAAATAAACGGAGCTGATGCAACTGCTGGGTCTACACCTATCCTCTTAAAAACTAGAGGAACTAAAGTCCCTATACTTGCAGCAGTTATCATATTTGCCCACATGGCTATACCTACAACTATACTTAAAGCTATATCACCTTGTACAACTAATGAAAGAAGTGCTGCTATTATGCTACAAACTAATCCAACTAAAAATCCCACAGAAAATTCTTGCAATAAAGTTTTCAATACTTCCTTCCCTTTTATATTTCCCATTGCTATACCTCTAACAGTTAAAGTAGATGATTGCGTACCTACATTACCACCCATACCAGCTAAAAGAGGCATAAAAAGAGCTATAGATGTATTTTTATTTAAAGCAGCTTCATAACTTCCAATTACTTTAGCGGAAAGTAATCCACCAAACATAGTAATTATTAACCATGGAAGTCTCGATTTAACAGATGCATAAATCCTTGATGACAATTTATCCTCATCTGTATATTCTATTTCAGAAGTTCCTGCAAATTTATAAATATCTTCAGTAGCTTCTTCTTCAATTACATCTATAATATCATCTACTGTTATTATACCCATTAATTTATTATCTTTATCAACAACAGGTATAGCTAATAAATCGTATTTTGCCACAAGTCTAGCAACTTCTTCTTGGTCTGTATCGAGATTAACACTTATAACCTGCTCATGCATTATGTCTTCAATTAATTTATTTGGTTTACTTACTATCAGTTCTCTTAATGATAAAACCCCAACAAGACGTTCTTCATTATCTACAACATAAACGTAATAAACAGTTTCTGCATCTCCTGCTGATTCTCTTAAATCTTCAATAGCCTGATATACTGTAATATCTTTTCTGACGGCAATAAAATCTTTTGTCATTATTCCGCCAGCTGTATCTTCCTGATAAACTAGCAACTCTCTAACTTCTTGAGCATTTTCTAAATCCAAAAGAGAAATAATTTCTTTTCTCTTTTCTTCTGAAAGGTCTGCTAAGAGGTCAACCATATCGTCTTGAGACATTTGATCTAATATAAGTGTTTTTTGCTCTTTCTTTAAAATACCTATTAAACTTGTAAAAGTTTCAGAATCTACTTCTTCTAGCACTCTACTGGCTTGTTCCCATGATAATATACTGAAAAATTTTTCCTGATCCTCATAATCAAGTTTAAGTAGTATTTCAGCAACATCTGCAGGATGCAGCTGCTGAATATATTCATTCAAAGCTACATCTTCATTTCTTGCTAGTAAATCTTTAACTACTTGCAATCTGTCTTCAAATTTTCTTTCACTTTGTAATGTCAAGCTGTCACCCCCTTTAGGGAAAGTTGCAAAAAAATTCTAATCTATAATAGCCAATTAAGTATATAAATTTATTCTTTATATCCTAAACTTCTTAAAATATTTTCATTATCTCTCCAATCCTTTTTTACTTTTACCCATAATTCCATATATACTTTAGAACCGAGTAATCTTTCTATTTCTTCTCTAGCACTTTTACCTATTTTCTTTATCATTCTTCCATTTTTTCCAATAATTATTGATTTGTGAGAGTTTTTCTCACAAAAGATTGTTGCATCTATATCAATTATATCTTTATCCTCTCTCTTTTTTACAAAATTCAAATCTACTGCTACACCATGGGGAACTTCTTCATGCAAGTTATGAAGTAGTTTTTCTCTAATAATTTCAGATATGATAAATCTCTCAGGCTGATCAGTTATCATATCATGTGGGAAGTACATAGGACCTTCTGGTAATTTTGAAGTTATGATTTCCAATAACTTATCCGTATTTGTACCTTTAATAGCAGATATACCTATTATATCACTTATAAATTCATATTTACTATACATATCAAAAATATTTTTAAAATCTTCTGGAGAAATTATATCTATCTTATTGATAGCTAAAATAACAGGGGTTTTTACATTTTTAAGTATTTCAAGTATGTATCTATCTCCAGCTCCGATAGTCTTTGAATTATCTACAACAAACACAATAACATCTACTTCATTTAAAGTTTCCTGTGCCGATTTAACCATTTGCTCTCCTAATTTATTTTTAGGTTTATGAATTCCCGGAGTATCTAAAAATATAATTTGTATATTTTCACCATTATAAATAGTTCTTATCTTATTTCTCGTAGTTTGAGGTTTATTAGACATTATCAAAATTTTTTGTCCTATTAAATTATTAATTAATGTCGATTTTCCTACATTAGGTCTGCCTATAATTGTTACAAATCCTGATTTAAACGACATTTTACCACCACCTATTATATTTAATATTAATTCATTATTATTTTTAAATTACTCGGTACTATTTGATACCATGTAATTCCAGGATTTAATTTTATTTCATTTCCATTTAAATCATAAAACCTCGTAATATCTCTTCTGCTACCTTTCTTCCAAATTATTTTCATTATCTTTCCATTTGTAATGTAAAATCCCTTTCCTTTACCTATCAAATTTACATCAAGTCTTCCCTTACTGTCAATAACTTTTGTATTTGTATACTGAACTATTATATTCTTTGCAGATAAATGAATTTTAGTAACTTCATCTCTATGAGGCTTATTATTAATATATCTATAATAAAGTTTTTCTTCATCATTATATCTAAATTCTGAAACATAATTTTTCCTATAAGGAAATTTTATATCTTTTAAAATCTGTCCTTCAATATCCGTATCTTCTTCATTAAAAGAAAGCGTCTTAAAATTGCCGTTTGCTTTATATTTTCTCCTATGAGCTTCTTTTATTAAAGCTTCATAGCTCGTATACATATTATTAGGTATAGGCTTATGCCTTTTTCTCCAAAATGTATTTTTGCCACAAGAAAGTGCATCTATATCAGCCATTTTCAATGCTCTTATATCTTTTAAAGCTTGAGGACTTCCTCCTACATGAACATATAATGGGTCATATTCTAATGCTTTACTTATAAAATAAGGTCTTGCACTTCTCACAGGTCCAATTGTACTTGGTTTAGAAGAATAGATTATAGCCATATATCTCGTAATATTTCCTTCAGCTAAAATTTCACATATAATATCTGCATCACTTAATCCTGCCTGTGGTCTAGCTTTATAGTAATTATCTATCATAACTGCAATAGGTCTTGGATTTAACTGTTCTTTTTCAATATATAATCCAGTAAGAGGCGATTTTATCTTGCCTTCTCTATCATTAACTTTTTTATCTGAATTGTCAATACTATCCTTTATATTATTTTCAGAAACAACCTTATTATTACTTTCTTCTATAATTGACTGCTCAACTGAATTATCATCTTTTAAAGCCGGTTCACTTTTTGAGCACCCAGTAAACAATAGTAAAATCATAATTAAAAATATGTACTTTTTCATTATTTATCCCCCTTGTCAACTCTTTTTATCTGTACTTTTTTAATTCTTCTATTATGGATATCTAAAACTTTAAACGATATATCTTCATATCTTATTGTGTCATTTATATTTGGAACTTTTCCTATTAAATTAAAGACAAACCCGCCAATAGAATCAAATTCATCATCCGGCAAATTTATACTAAATATTCGATTTATTTCCTCAATAGAAACTTTTGAATCTACTATCAATGTGTTTTCATCTACATAATCAATTAAGTCAATTTCTTTATCATATTCATCTAAAATATCTCCAACTATTTCTTCTAAAATATCTTCAATAGTTACTAATCCCATAGTTCCTCCATATTCGTCTAACACTATTGCAATATGTACCTTTTTAATCTGCATTTCAGTTAAAAGGTCTATTGCTTTTTTACTTTGAGGAATAAAATAAGCAGGTCTTATTAAATCCTTAATAGTTAAATCTTCAATATTTTTCTCATCAAAATAACAGGAAAGCAAATCTTTTGCATAAATAATTCCTATAATATTATCCACAGAATCACTTATAACAGGTATTCTTGAATATCCATGCTCTAATACATATTTTATAGCATCTTTAATAGTTGCTTTTTCTTCCAAATAAATCATATCTATTCTTGGAACCATAACATCTGTAACATAAATATCTCCTATTTCAAAAATGCTATTTATCATTTCTCTTTCCTGTTTTTCTATAATTCCCATTTCTTCTCCTACATCAACAAGCGTCTTTATTTCTTCTTCTGATACAACAGTTCTATTGCTTGCCACATTTCCACCAAATATCCTAATAATCACTTTCGTTATTTTATTTAAGACAAACAAAACAGGCGTAAAAACAATTGAAAGAAAATCTATTAAACCTGCAAGTTTGACTGCCATTTTCTCTGGATTATATGCTGCATACGTTTTAGGAGTTATTTCCCCAAATACAAGTACTAAAACAGTCATTATAATTGTAACTATAAATGTTGCTTCCCTACCTGTAAAAATCATTAGAGTTAACTCCGTAGCAATTGCTGTTGCTGCTATATTAGCTATATTATTTCCTATTAAAATTGTGGCTAAAGTTTTAGAAGAATTTTTTAATAATTTTTCTAAAATCTGTGCTTCTCTTATACCTTTTCTTTTAAGACGCTTTACATTAACAATATTCAATGAAGACAGAGAAGTTTCAGCACTAGAAAAAATTCCAGACAAACTCAATAGTACAATAAGTAATACTAATCGCACAAATATATTAATATCCATAATATTCCTCCAAAGCTATTCCTAAATATTGCACCCCCTATTTAATTTCAAATTTACATAAATTATATATCTTTTCACTGAGTTAAAAGTATTTTAGCTTTTATTTTTATTTAGAAAAAATAAACAATTTAAAACTTTAAGCTGGAAAATTATTTATTATTGTATATTAACCGAGATAAAATGTTATATATTTTATCATAAAAGATAATATAAGCAACTACCATAGAATTAACTGCCGATATTAAAACTGCACCTGCAGCTACATTTTTTGCAATCTTTGCAAGTTCATGATATTTATCTGTAATTAAATCAATTGTAGCTTCAATAGCAGTATTTATCATCTCAGCAACAATTACTAAAGAAATAGTAAAAAACATTAAAATCATTTCTGTTTTACTTAATTTTAAAAAGAAAGAAAAAAATATTACTAAAAAAGCTATTACTACATGTATTCTCATATTTCTTTGAGTTTTAAAAGTATATATAATACCTTCTATTGCATACTTAAAACTTTCTAACAAATTTTTTGCCCTCATATTTATTCACCATTATTATCTTAATATACCCAAATCTTTTAATACTTTTTCCTCTTTTTGTCTCATTATTTTAGTATTTTCTTCCGTATCATGATCAAATCCAAATAGATGATACATACTGTGTGCTGTAAGAAAAGCTACTTCTCTTTCAAAGGTATGTCCATATTCAACTGACTGCTCTCTTGCTTTTTCTAAAGAGATTACTATATCTCCTAGTATTATCTTTGTATCCAAAGACTTTATCATTTCAATATTGTCATATTGAGGAAATGATAATACATCTGTTTTAGTATCTTTATCTCTAAAATTCTTATTAAGCTCTCTTATTTCATTATTATCTACAAATGAAATACTTATTTCAACATCTTGTTTTATTCCCTCTTCGTTTAAACATTTTTCTACCACTTTTTTTACAAGATTAATTAGCTTATCATTTAACTGAATTTTATTTTGCCTATTGTCAACAATTACATCCACTTTTTAATACACCTCTTTTTGTCATGCCAATTTTTAGTTGTTTAATTATAATGTTTTATTCAATTTTCCTACTTGACATTTAATAGCTGGTCTTTTTTTACTTTGTATTATTATAGCTATACAACTTGTCCAATTTTAAAAAATATCCTATTTCTTCTTTTTATTTTCATAATCATCATAAGCTTTAATTATCTTTTGAACAAGACTATGCCTTACAACATCTTTCTGAGTTAAATGAACAAATTCTATTCCTTCAACATTCTTTAATATATCTATTGCTTGTATTAAACCTGAATGTTTTCCCTTTGGTAAATCTATTTGAGTTATATCTCCATTTATTACTGCCTTTGAACCAAAACCTATTCTAGTTAAAAACATTTTCATTTGAGCCTTTGTCGTATTTTGTGCTTCATCTAATATGATAAAAGAATCATCAAGAGTTCTCCCTCTCATATATGCTAGTGGAGCTACTTCAATCATTCCCCTTTCCTTATACTTCAAATATGTTTCTGCTCCTAAAATATCATATAAAGCATCATATAAAGGTCTAAGATAAGGGTCTACTTTCATTTGCAAATCTCCAGGTAAAAATCCCAAACTTTCTCCTGCTTCAACTGCTGGACGAGTTAAAATAATTCTGCTTACTTCTTTGTTTTTAAAAGCTGTTACCGCCATAGCAACTGCCAAATAACTTTTTCCTGTTCCAGCAGGTCCTACTCCAAATATCACATCATTTTTCTTTATAGCTTCAATATATTTTTTTTGTCCTAAAGTTTTAGGTTTAATCATTTTTCCACGTGATGTAAGGCATACTACATTTTCTAAAAGTTCACTTATTTTTTCTTCTTCACCTTCATTATACAAACTGATAATATATAATATTTTTTGCTTATCTAATTTTTCACCTGAATGAATAATATCAATCAAAGATTTTAAAACTTTTTGAACAATATTTACTTTGTCTTCATCACCTAAAATAATTATCTCACCTTCTCTTGAAACAATACTGACTTTATAAGCATTTTCTATAAGCTTTATATTTTCATCTAAACTTCCAAATAGCTCATAAAAAATTTGCATATTGCCTACTTCAATTCTTCTTTCATATCTTGACTGCAACATTAATCCTCCTCAACTATATTAATTCTTTTTTTAACACCTATAGATTCTAAACATTCTACTGTAAGTCTTGCAATGAAAATATTATTTTCTCTTTTAAACTTGAAAGTTTTATTTAAAATTTTTGCTTCTTTTGGTATCTCTTTCATAATATTAACTATCATAAAATTTTCAAGAGATTTTCTCAAAATTTTTTCATCTATTCTTTGTTTTTTTTCAACTATTTGATAGTAATTCTCTATTAAAATTTCTATAGGTATATTAATTTTCCTCCATTTTGAAAAACTTTTATTTTTCTTCTCAACTACATATTTTTTAAATGGAACATTGCCTTTTGATATCGTAAACTCCATATTTCCTATTCTAATTATTCTCCTAGTATATTTCTTTCCAGTTTTAACTTTAATTATATTATAAATAGGTCTTTTTTCCACCTTTTCATAAAATGTTCTAGCATAAACTTCTCCCAACGAATGAACATATCTAACATCCATACCTTCTCTTACTATTTTACCACTAATTAAAACTTGATTTGGCTTTACGATATCCCCTCTTTTTACCACAGCATCTCCATTTTTTGCTATTACTTTTTCAATTATACCTCTCTTATCAGCTACAATATCACATGGAATATTGCTTTCTATTTTATTTAGATTATCATCTCTTTCTATAATTTTTACTATAGCTTTAGTTCCCTTTATTTCAATACCCACCCATGATATTGTATCATATTTAATCAATAAATTGTTCTTTATATTGTCAATATTTACTTTATATTTAAATATTCCTTGATTAAGTCCTAAATTTCTTAATGTCTTTAAAATTTCTTCATCATTTATTTTTTTATTTCCTACTACATCTATTGACCAAATAAATGAACTCGAAATAATCAAAATCATCAAAGATAAAATCCAACCTATTATTATTACTTTTCTTCTCTTTAAATTTGAAATTACAAAAGGATAACCTATCTTCATACTTATTTTTGCCCTACATCCCGTCTTTTTAATAATATTTCTCAGCTCTTTATACCCTTCAATTCCAACTTTTGCTTCAATTGTAGTATAATCAATTCTATGTATATCCCAAAAATAAACTCCTCTTGAAATTGCTAAATTTATCACTCTTTCAAGATTAAGTCCCTCAAGTCTAAACACTACATAACCTCTAAAATAATTCCACAATTTTACTACTAGCAAATTAAACACCTCTATTATCATAATTAACAGAAAAAATATTTCCAGTAATTGTGATTTCTTCTAAAATAATTGACTTGAGCAGCAAATTGCTGCCTATTATTTTTATAATTCCATTTTTAACTTTAACTCTCACCACTTCTTTTGAATACTCTATAATTCCCTTATGATTTTCAATTTTAAGCTCAATATTTCCAACAAGTATAACTCTCGGTAAATCCAGTACTATATCTTTTGGGAGTTCTAATATTTCAGAAATACTCTCTCTTATACGCTCCTTTTTTTCTTCCATAGCAAAAACTTTCCTCCTTCTATAAATTGTATGCCTTATCTTTATTTGCTATTACTCTACATTAATCACAAAAAATAAACCTCTTTTTTAAGGTTTAGTAATGAACACGAACTAACCAAAATTTAATTCCCCTATCATTCCATCCAAGGTCCCACGGAACTCTATATCTGTCAGTATTATGGCTGTGAACATATGCATACCCTCTTGAATCTGCACCTGTTACTACTGAAATATGAATTACTCTGCCCTTTTTTTCATAAGCTATAAAATCCCCCGGAAGTAATTTATATGATAATTTGTAAACCTGTTCATATGTGCCGTAAGCTATTTTTGAAGCCCTTTTGCTATATATCATATAGTTCTTAAAAGCATGTGCATTTACCCATGCTTTACTTCCACCTTTATGATATTTCCATACATTATTTTGTTTAAATTTTCCTCCTTCATAGAGAATCTGTGAAGCAAAATTGGCACAATCCCCGCCCAATGGATTATAATTTTTATACTTTTTATTATATTTAAATCCATATTTTTCATCTGCAGCTGCACCACAATATCTATCAGCATACTTAACTGCTCTTTTTCTTCTATTACTTATATTACTAAAATCTCTTTTATTTTGATTCATTATAAATTGTGTGATTTCACTACTTTTCAAACTATCTATATGAAGTGAATCTGCAAACGGGTCTGTATACCATTCCCTTGTAATTACCCAATTTTCTCCTTTTCTTTCAATATCTATTGAATGATACGTACCTATTCTAAATTCATTAACCTCTCCCGGTTTATCTTTATAGTAATATTTATACTTTGTAGAAACTATAAGATTTACTTTATATCCTTTTTTAGTTTTATTCACCCATCTTACTTTCGCTAAAGCTCTTATTTTTTGAAATACAATCCCTTGTTTTTCTGACCATTCATGTAAATATTTCATCTTTTTTAATTCATGTTCATAAGCCCATATTCCATACCTAATTTTAATATCGTATAACCTCTTCAAAATAGCTATATCTTTTTTTAAAATAGCTTCATTTCTCATATTAAATATATTTTGAATTATACTCGAAACATTTTCATCATTGTTAAATATTGTTAAAGTCAATAAATCAAAATTATTTTTAAAAATAAAAAATAATCCTATTATGATAAAAATAGCAACTATAATAATTAACAACTTTTTTTTAGAAAGAATTACTATCATCTCAGTCCCTCCAATTGCTACTTATGAAATTATATGTATAAATTAAAAATTTTAGAATATCATATAATGTTAAATTTCAAAAAATTAAAAAAACTGCCTAATATCTAATAAGTAAACTTAGATATAGACAGTTTTTCTTAATATTTATATACTATGATAAGATTTCTTTTACTATTTTTGAAACAAGTTTTCCATCAGCTCTACCTTTTACTTTAGGCATCAAAGCTCCCATAACTTTTCCCATATCTTTAGGACCTTTAGCACCTACTTTATCAATAATTTCCTTAACTATCTCTTTGATTTCATCTTCAGAAAGCTGCTTAGGCAAATAGTTAAGTAAAATTTCTATTTCAGTTTGAGCTTCCTTTACTAAATCTTCTCTGCCACCTTTTTTAAATTCTTCTATGGCATCTCTTTTTTGCTTTAGCTGTTTTGCAATTATGTCGATAACTATTTCATCATCAACTTCTTTTCTATTGTCAACTTCATATTGCTTTATAGCTGCTCTTATCATAGTTATAGTTGATTTTTTAATTGCATCTTTTTCTTTCATTGCAGTTTTTAAATCCTGCATCAATACATCCTTGAGGGACATATTTTTCACCTCTTTAATTTAATAACTTCTTCTTTTTCTCTTTGCAGCTTCTGCCTTTTTTTTGCGTCTTACACTTGGCTTTTCGTAATGTCTTCTCTTTTTAACTTCAGACATAACTCCAGCTTTAGAACATTCTCTTTTAAACCTTCTAAGAGCATGATCTAATGATTCATTTTCTCTAATTCTAACCTGTGACATAAAACTTCCCCCCCTCCTCTGGTTAAATATTGCTACATTGCTGTGTCTATAGCAATCTATTGCTATAAATCACAGAGGAGTAATTATTACCTTGCTATTATACATTAAACTTGCAAACTTTGCAATATATTTTAGCCTGGAGGCCATTGAAATTGTCTGCCACCTATTAAATGGAAGTGAATATGATCTACTGTTTGTCCTCCTAAAGCACCACAATTACTAACTACTCTGTATCCCTCATCTGAAATACCAAGCTCTTTAACCATTTCTCTTATCTTAATAAAAATGTGAGATATTACATCTGCATTTTCATTATCTATATCGTTTAACGAAGCTATATGATTTTTAGGTATAAAAAGCACATGAACTGGTGCTATAGGATTTATATCTTTAAATGCAATTATTTTATCATCTTCATATACAATTTCAGAAGGTATTTCCTTATTTACAATTTTACAAAAAACACACTCAGACATTATTATAAACACCTCCTTTTCCTAAGTATTATTATTCAACAAATATTATTAAAATCCTTCTATTTATTTATTATTTCTCCAATTATTACATCTTTTTTAATTTTTTTGAGTTTTACTGGTATTATTTTCCCTACAAAATCTTCATTTCCCTCAACCGCAACATTTATATAATTTGTAGTTAGCCCAGTAATAATATTTTTATCATTATTTAATCTGTCTTCAAACAGTACATCTAAAGTTTTATCTATAAATCTTTTTCTATATTTTAGCATTAAGTCATCTGCTATTTTTATCATTTTTTCGCTTCTTAAATTTTTAATGTTAGGATGAACTTGATTTTTAAATTTAGCAGCCGGTGTACCTTTACGCGGCGAATATTTAAAAACGTGGATTTGACTAAAATTAATCTCTTTGACAAATTTACAAGTAGTATTAAATTCTTCATCAGTTTCACCCGGAAAACCTACAATAATATCTGTAGTAATTGCTATATCTGGTATAGCCTTTCTTAAGTTTAAAACTATATTTCTATATTCTTCTGTAGTATATTTTCTGTTCATTCTCTTTAAAGTCTCATCGCATCCACTTTGAAGTGAAAGATGTAAATGATTACAAAACTTGGGCAGTAACTTTATTTCTTCAATAAATTTTTCTGTTATTAAATTTGGTTCTACAGAACTTAGTCTTATTCTCTCTATTCCTTCTACACCATGAACAGCTTTAATTACATCAATTAAATTTTTATCTTTTAAATCTTTTCCATATGATGCAATATGTATCCCAGTAAGTACAATTTCTTTAAATCCATTTTTTGATAATCTCTTTACTTCTGATATAATATTTTCAAATTTCCTGCTTCTTACTGGTCCTCTTGCATAAGGTATAATACAATATGAACAAAATTGATTGCATCCTTCTTGTATTTTAAGAAATGCTCTCGTCTTGCCTTTTATTTTTTCTATTGAAAGTTCTTCAAACTCATCAATTTTCATTATATTATCCACATGATTTGCTTTTTCATCGATATCAATTGCTTCTATAAGCTCTACTATTTCATTTCGCTTATTTGTACCTATAATTAAATTTACACCTTCTATTTTTAAAACTTCTTCAGAAGCAGTTTGAGCATAACAACCTGCTACAACTATTTTAGCTTTAGGATTTTTCTTTTTAGCTCTCCTTATGAATTGTCTGGATTTTCTATCACTTAAATTAGTAACTGTACACGTATTTATAACATAAATATCTGCAAATTCATGACTATCTACGACCTTATAACCTCTTTTTTCAAACAATTCAGCCATTGCTTCAGTATCATATTGATTTACTTTACAACCTAAAGTATAAAAAGCTACTGTTTTCACTTAGTTACCTCCCAAATCGCCTAATTCATATAATATCACACTCAATGCAACTAAACCTGCAGTTTCTGTTCTCAATATTCTAGGTCCTAATGTTACAGGTTTTGCTCCCCAATTAACAGCTTCTAAAATCTCTTCTTCTTCAAATCCACCTTCTGAACCTATTATAACTGCTATATTTTTAAATTTTCCACTTTTTTTTAACACTTTTTTAATTCCAACGCTGTTTTCTAATTCATAAGGTATTATAATCAAATCATAATTAGAAGCAATTTTTTCAATATCAGAATATTTTATCACTCTACCTACCTTAGGTATTATACCTCTTTTAGACTGTTTTGCAGCTTCTAGCGAAATTTTATTCCATCTTTCTAACTTTTTATCTTCGGATTTTACATCTTTTATCTTTGCAACGCATCTTTTAGATATAACAGGAATTATATCTTTAACTCCTATTTCTACACATTTTTGTATGATTAATTCCATCTTACTTCCTTTAGGTATAGACTGAAAAAGTGTAATACTTATTTCCGGTTCACTTTTTGATACCATACTGTTTAAAATTTTACATTCAATTTCATCTTTATTTATTTCTCTTATCTCCGCCAAATATTCTCTTTTCTCTCCATTACATATTTCCAAAATATCTCCTTTGTTAAGCCTTAAAACTTTACTAATATGTTTTATGTCATCTCTATTATTTATAAATAGCTTTTTTTCATCCTCTAATATATTTTCTTTTCTGACAAAAAATCTATTCATTTTTATCGCCAACTTTAGCTTTTGATAAAATAGCGGCCCATTCTCCTTGTCTTTCTATGGAAATAATCTCTAATCCATTAGCTTCTAACTCTCTTTTTACTTCATCTATCTTGTCGAGTATAATACCAGATGCAATAAATACTGAATCTTCTTTCATAAATTTTTTTATATCTTTTACTAATATTTTTATTACCTCTGCTATTATATTAGCTACAATTATATCTGCTCTTCCTTCTACAACTTCCATTAGATTACCATGCCTAATATCAACTACATTTTCCACAGAGTTTACATAAACATTTTCTTTTGAAACCTTAACTGCTACTTCATCTAAATCTACACCTATTACTTTTTTAGCACCAAGCTTTGCTGCAGCTATTGAAAGAATACCACTTCCACAGCCAATATCATATACTGTACTGTCATTTTTAACATACTTTTCTAATGCTTTTATACACATCATAGTCGTTTCATGAGTTCCTGTTCCAAATGCCATACCGGGATCTAACTCTATTACTTTTTCACCTTCTTTAGCTTCATATTCTTCCCAAGTAGGTTTCACAACAATCTTTTCGCCAATTTTTTTAGGTTTATAATACTGTTTCCAAGCATTTGCCCAGTCCTCTTCATACACATCTGCTACAGTTACTATTTCATCTTCTTTATTTTGCAAATCATCAGCTAATTTATGTACAGATTCTTTTATAAATTTTATTTTATCGTGCAAATCTTCACTATCAGGCAAATAGCCTTTTACTATAACACCTTCATATTCAAAATTTAAAATTTCTTCATCAAAATAATCCCAACTCGATTCATCTCTGTCAAATAAATTTATATCATTTGGATCCTCTATAACTACACCACCAACACCTGCATCATATAGTATATTTGCCACTATTTCAACATGTTCTGAAACAGTCTTTATTTTTATTTCATGCCATTTCATTTTTTTCCCTCCAAGGTTATGATTATAGATTTTATTATAACCCAACTATTTATTTATTACAAAATATTTTGCTCATTATATACTTAGTTTTAAAATAAAAACTCTTATAAGCAAATATCTATATAAGCAGAAGTCACCTAGTCATAAACTAGGTGACTAAATACCAAATACATCTTTTACTTTATCGAAAAATGTCTTTCTCTGCTCATGAACATCTTCGCCCATTTCTTCTGCAAATTTCCTTAATAATTGTTTTTGTTTTTCATTAAGTTTTTTAGGAACTTCTACGATTACTTTTACATATTGGTCTCCTCTACCATAACCATTTAATATTTGAACACCTTTACCTTTTAATCTGAAAACAGTGCCACTTTGAGTACCCTCTGGTATTTTATATTTTACTCTACCATCTAATGTTGGAACAATTATTTCATCTCCAAGTGCTGCTTGAACAAAAGTTATTGGTATTTCGCAAATTACATCATATCCATCTCTCTTGAATATTTGATGAGGAATAACATCTACAACGATATATAAATCACCCCTAGGTCCTCCATTTACACCGGGTTCTCCTTCACCTCTTAAGGTAATTACTGAACCTTCATCTACTCCACCCGGTATTTTTACATTTATCTTTCTCTTTCTTCTAACTTTACCTTGTCCATTACAATCTGTACAAGGTTTTTCTATAACTTTACCTTCACCATGACACATATCACAAGTTTTTACATTAACAAACTGTCCGAAAGGTGTCCTTTGAGAAAATCTTATTTCCCCTGTACCATTACATTTTGGACACGTTTTAGATGAAGTTCCCGGTTTTGCTCCTGTGCCACCACATGTTTTACACTGTTCATATCTATAAATTTCAATTTCTTTGTCTACTCCAAATGCAGCTTCTTCAAATGTCAAACGTACATGAGTTTTTATATCTCGACCTTTTTGAGGCCTATTTCTTTTTCTGGAAGAAGAAAAACCTCCACCAAACATATCAAATATATCTCCAAAAATATCTTCAAAGCCCCCAAAGCCTGAAAAACCTCCATTAAATCCTCCACCAAAGCCACCTTGAGCGTTGCCATTTACTCCTGCATGACCAAATTTGTCATACATAGCTCTTTTTTCTTTATCACTCAAAACCTCATAAGCTTCATTTATTTCTTTAAACTTTTGTTCTGCTTCCTTATCACCCGGATTTCTATCTGGATGATACTTCATAGCTAATTTTCTAAAAGCCCTCTTTATTTCCTTTTCGTCTGCATTTCTATCTACTCCTAAAATTTCATAATAATCTCTTTTACTCACATTTTTACCGCCTTTCTTTTTTAGGTTTGTGAGTATCTTTCACACAACCATAAGGCACCCGCTCGGGTGCCTCATAATTACTTGTCATCATCTACTACTTCATAATCAGCGTCTACTACATTTTCATCTTTTTTTGAACTATCTGCATTATTTTCCTCAGTAGCATTTGCTTGTGCAGATTGTTGAGCTGTCTGCTGATATATTTTTTGTGATAAAACATGGAAGGCATTTGTTAATTCTTCAGTACCTTTTTTAATTTTTTCAGTATCATTTTCTTCTAAAGCTTTTTTAAGAGCTGACAACTTATCTTCTATATTTTTCTTTTCATCAGCAGATACTTTATCTCCAAATTCTTTTAAAGCTTTTTCTGTTTCATATACAAGAGTATCTGCTTTATTTTTTGCCTCTATCGCTTCTTTTCTCTTTCTATCTTCTTCTGCATATTTTTCAGCTTCTTTTATTTTACGTTGTATTTCTTCCTCACTCAAATTAGTAGAAGCTGTAATAGTTATTTTTTGTTCCTTACCTGTTCCTAAATCTTTAGCTGATACATGAACTATACCATTAGCATCTATATCAAAAGTAACTTCTATTTGAGGTACTCCTCTAGGAGCTGGAGGTATACCAGTAAGTTGAAATCTTCCAAGAGTCGTATTATCTGCTGCCATAGGTCTTTCACCTTGCAACACATGAATATCTACAGCTGTTTGATTATCTGCAGCAGTAGAGAATATCTGACTCTTTTTAGTTGGTATAGTTGTATTTCTTTCAATTAACTTTGTAAATACTCCTCCAAGTGTTTCTATACCCAATGAAAGTGGTGTTACATCAAGTAATAATAAGTCCTTAACTTCACCAGTTAAAACTCCTGCTTGAATAGCTGCCCCTAAAGCTACACATTCATCTGGGTTAATTCCTTTGTATGGTTCTTTATTAATTAAGTTTTTAATAGCTCTCTGCACAGCAGGTATTCTTGTTGAACCGCCCACTAATATAACTTTATCAATATCTGCTGGTGTTAAGTTAGCATCTTCTAATGCTCTTTTAGTAGGTTCTAAAGTAGCTTCAACTAGATGTGCTGTTAACTGCTCAAATTTTGCTCTGGTTAAATCCATATTTAGATGAAGTGGTCCTGATGCTGATGCAGTAATAAAAGGAAGATTTATATTCGTAGTTTGAACTGTTGATAATTCTTTTTTAGCCTTTTCTGCTGCATCTTTTAATCTTTGCAATGACATATTATCTTGACGCAAATCTATTCCATGTTCTTTTTTAAATTCTTCTGCTATATAATCAATAATTGCTTGGTCAAAATCATCTCCACCAAGATGATTATTACCGCTTGTTGCAACTACTTCAAATACCCCATCGCCAAGTTCCAATATTGAAACGTCAAATGTACCTCCACCAAGGTCAAAAACAAGTATTTTTTGATTTTCTTCTAATTTATCTAAACCATAAGCCAATGAAGCTGCCGTAGGCTCATTTATAATTCTTCTTACATTCAAACCTGCAATTTTTCCAGCATCTTTAGTAGCCTGTCTTTGACTGTCTGTAAAATAAGCTGGAACTGTTATAACTGCATCTGTTACTTTTTCTCCTAAATATGCTTCTGCATCAGCTTTAAGTTTTTGAAGTATCATAGCTGATATTTCTTGAGGTGTATATTCTTTATCATCTATTTTAACTTTATAATCAGTACCCATATGTCTTTTTATAGAAATTATTGTTCTATCAGGATTTGTAATTGCCTGTCTTTTTGCAGTTTCACCAACTAATCTCTCTCCATTTTTTGCAAAAGCCACAACTGATGGTGTAGTTCTATTACCTTCTGCATTAGGAATAACAACTGGTTCTCCACCTTCAAGTACAGCAACACATGAGTTAGTAGTTCCTAAGTCAATTCCTATTACTTTACCCATTTTCCATCCTCCTTAACAGTTTATTTTAGTATACTTCTAAATTTTAATTTGCTCATCAACTTAATAAATAATATGTAATATATAATCAAATCTATTTTTCTATTTTGCAACTTTTACCAAACTAGGTCTAATAACTTTTGAATGAAGTTTATAACCCTTTTGAAATACTTCTATGATTGAATTAGATTGTTTATCTTCACATTCTTCCTGCATTATAGCATGATGACAATTTGGATCAAACTCTTTTCCAAGGCAGTCAATTTCCTCTAATCCATGCTTTTGTAAAACATCTTTAAACTGTTTATATACCATTTCTATTCCATCTCTCAATCCTTTATTATCTTCAGCATCTTCCGCTGACTGCAACGCTCTTTCCAAATTGTCAAGTATCGGTAAAATATCTACAATAATTTTTTCACTTCCATATTTATATAAATCACTTTTTTCTTTTTCAACTCTTCTTTTAAAATTTTGAAAATCTGCTGTTATTCTCAAATATTTATTTTTATATTCTTCAATTTCTTTTTTATATTTTTCTATTTCTTCTGATTCATCTTTATTATCTTCTCTCTCTTGACATCCTATACAATTGCCATCTTCATTTTTTACTTTTTCTGTTTCTTTTTCATCTGCTTCACTATCAATATTATTTTTTTGATTTTCCTTATTTTCTTCATCTAAATTTTCCAATATATCTTTTTCTTTATCTAAACTCATTTAACCACCCACCTAATAAATTAAATTTTCTAGTAAGCATAAACTCCTGCATCAGCACAAACACCTGATGCAGGATTAATAATTCTTATTTAATATATCAGTCAAAATTTTGGTAATATACTCCATAACAGGTATTATTCTAGCATAATTCATTCTAGTTGGACCTATAACTCCTATTTTCCCTATCACTTTTCCATTTAATTTATATGTTGCAGTTATTAAACTGCAATCTTTAATTTCTTCTAAATTATTTTCTCTTCCTATTTTGATAGTAATATCTTCTTCATAATTATCTTTCAAAGCCTCATATAATAAATCTTTCTTTTCAATAGTAGATATAAATTGCTTAGCTTTATTTATATCTGTATACTCCGGTAAATTAAATATATGAGCTAAACCATCTAAATATATCTCTCTATCGTCTATTTCTTTAAGCGTATTTTTCAGTGTCAATACCAAAGACTCTATAGTATTCCCGTATTCTACAATTTCATTTTTTAAATTTAAAATGACATCATCACTTAATTCATCTATACTAAAACCTTTCAATTGATGCTGCAATAAATTGCTAATTCTGTCTAAAACATCTTGTGAAGCTTCTTTTATCCTCAACAGTACATTTTTAACTATACCAGTATTAGATACGAGTATTAATAACACTTTATCACTATCAACTTTAACTAACTTAATATTTTTTAGCTTACTCTTTCTAAACTGCGGTGATAAACTCAAAGAAGTCAGATTAGTTATATGTGATAATACTTTTGATGCCTGTTGTACCAAATCTTCTATTTTATTTATTTCATCCAGTAAAAGCTGCTTTATAATCAATTTTTGTTTAGCAGCTAATTCATAATGTTTCATAAGCACATCAACATATAACCTATAACCTAAATCAGATGGTATTCTTCCAGCAGAAGTATGTGGTTGAACTAAATATCCTAGTTCTTCTAAATCTGACATTTCATTCCTTATAGTTGCCGAACTGATACCTAAATTATATTTCTTGGCAATAGTCCTTGACCCAACCGGCTGAGCAGTAGTTATAAAATCATCTATTATAGCTTGTAAAATTTTAAGTTTTCTATCAACTAGAGTCATATTACCACTCTCCATTGTTAGCACTCTCCGTTGATGAGTGCTAAACTTTTCTGTTTTTAAATTAACACTTAATTTTAATTTTGTCAATATATTTTTTTTATTTTCTTTAATTTAATTCATTATAAAATTAAATTTATCATAGTTTAAAATACATATATCTAACTTGAAATATTTAAAAAGGCTGTGCACTAAATAATTAGTGCATAGCCTTTTTAAACTTAAACTTTTGCCATGGTTTAATATAATCAATCAAAAACAATTCTTCATCTACAATCTTCCCAACAACATTTGTCTTTCCGCTATTCTCCATATCCTTTAATGCAATTTGAAGCTCTCCAGCATATCTATCATAAAGAGAACTTTCGATTAAAATATCACCTCTTTTTATAGGTTTTGGATTAAACAATTCAAATTTGTGCCCTTTATATTTTATTCTACTTTGTGTAGAGCGTATCATATACTCAGAAACATCTCCTCTATTAAAGTGTAATTCTTCCAAAACAATTTTCTTTTCTAATTCTGGAACGTTATCATTAAACTCGACTGTTAGTTCAAGTATATTTCTATCCAAATTACCAAGAATTTTTAATTCTTCTTCTGATGCAAAACAATTGGCTATTATGACATCATCTATTAAATCTGTATTGAATAAATCTTTCGCCTGAACTTCAATAGGTTTATTTCTATGTTCTTCAAGAGTACATAATCCTTCATTCACATGCCACGGTCCAAATGTTGCATTACTTGAAGAAATAAATGCAGCAGTTCTTATGCCATATTCTTTAAACTGTTTAGAACATTTTATAAAATGCTCTCTCGAAAGCCCTGTATATCTGTGGGGATAAAAATTATGGCATCCAATTAAATTTTCTTTATTTGGAAGATAAGTGAGAATATTATCAAGATATTTAGTTCCATTACTTATATTAATTTCGATTTTTAGTTTATGTTCATTAAAAGTCATCAAACTCTCTTCAATTCCTGAAAAACCAATATCTAATCTTATTCCTGCCAAATTCAATTCATAAAAAAATTTTAAGTTTTTGAAGCTAATATTAAATCGTTTAAATACCTCTGGACTTACATCAGCTATAACCTCCATACCTAAACTCTTTGCATAAGTAACAACTTCTTTAAAATCTCTAATAATCTTATCTATATCCCCTTTAGCTGATATAAGGCATGTAAAAACTCTTGTAAATCCGTATTTTGCTGCCAAATACAAATATGATTTGTTTTGTTCTACACTTGCATTCTCTGGATATATAGAAACACCTAATCTTCTCATTTTTTCCTCCTAAATTATATTTTGATAATAAAATTATTTGTTACTCATTTTCATATACATATCTATAAACTCATTTGCAAGATCTTTAACAACCATTGCATTCATCAAATGATCTTGAGCATGAATAAGTAATAGTGATATATCATGTTTTTGACCTTGTGCTTCAGCATGTATTAGATTTGTTTGCTCCCTATGTGCTAATTTAAGCTTTTTCGATGCTTCTTCAATACAACTTTTTGCTTTATCAAAATCTCCATTTTTAGCATAGACAATTGCCTCCATACTTGAACTTCTAGCATCTCCACTATAAGTTATTATTGAAAGTATTGTCATCTCAGAAACCATAATTTATCGCTCCTCATCTTTTATTTGAACTGTGGTAAATAATCTTTGTTTTGAACAAGTATATCATTCAATATTTTTTTTGCAATTTTAACTGAAGGAATTAGAGGATTTGCTGTTAATGCCATCAAAGCAGTATAATAATCTCCTGTTACACCAGCTTCTACTGTTAAAAGCTCATATGTTTTAACTTGTTGAATTAATCCATTTATTTTTATAGGTAGTTTTCCAAAAACAATTGGTTTAGCTCCTGCTTTGCTAATCACCGAATTAATCTCTACTACTACATCATTAGGTAAATTTGAAATAGCTCCATTATTTCGAACGTTAACTGTATGAATTTCTTCTTTATCATTATATATTGCATTTATCAAAGAAACTGCTGCATCAGAATAATATGCTCCTCCTCTTTTTTCAAGTTCTTTTGGCTTTTCATCAAGACTTGGATTTTTATACTTTTCAAACAGGTCTTTTTCAATTTTCATTACTTGCTGTGCTCTAGTACCTTTACCACTCTTTAAATCTTCAATCTCTTGTTCTAAAATCTCTTCTGTCATATAAAAATATCTATGATAAGGACATGGAAGCATTCCTAATGCATATATAAAATCCTTATCCCAGTTAAGATCAGGAATGTTATTCATATTTATAGATGCAGTATCACTTAATTTTTCTAAAACGGTAGAAGTTATATTTTGCCCATCTAAATATATTTCTTTACCATAAACCATATGGTTAAGACCAACAAATTCTATTCTTACACGCTTACTGTTAACATTAAGTATCTTTGCAACATTATTTACTATTCCAATAGGTACATTACACAAACCTATAGCTTTTACTTTTGTATATTTCAAAACTGCTTCAGTAATAATTCCAGCTGGATTTGTAAAATTTATCAACCATGCATTTGGAGATAATTCCTCAATATCTCTGCATATATCTAAAATAACTGGTATTGTACGAATTGCCTTAGCAAAACCTCCTGCTCCTGTTGTTTCTTGTCCAATAACATTATATCTTAAAGGAATTATTTCATCACTTGCTCTTGCATTTAGTCCACCTACTCTTATCTGTGTTATTACAAAGTCAGCATCTTTAATTGCTTCTCTACGATCCAAAGTTATATGCACTCTAGTTTTTAGTCCTGCTTTTAAAAACATTCGTCTTGCTAATTCTCCAACTATACTAAGTTTCTCTTTGCCTTCTTCTATATCAACTAAATATATATCATCTACTGGAAGTTCCTTAGCTCTAATAATAAATCCTTCTATTAATTCTGGGGTATAACTACTTCCTCCACCTATTACTGCAACTTTTAAGCCTTCATTCATCATCATCACACCTCACAAAACAAATTTCATAAGTAAATACTTTACATGATATTTTTAATACTTTATTATCCTTCTTTTTTTGAAAAATCCAAACCGAAAAGACATAAAATCTTCTCGGTTTTATTTAGCAGTACTCTCCTCTTTTTTAATATTAGTTTCTCCTCTTGCCATTTTATCTGCTAAGATTACAAACGGTAAATATATCATTACAGCTACTGCAAAGTTCACTAATGCTAATAATCCTCCAGCTATACTTCCCCCTGTCGCTAAAAAACCACCAATACCAACAGGAGTTGTCCATGGCATTACAACATATGTTGGAGGTACCAGTCCACTAGCAGTCGCAATATAAGCGATAAGTGTTAAAACTCCTGGAACGATAATAAAAGGAATAAATAAAATCGGATTAAGAACTATAGGTAATCCAAATATTATAGGCTCGTTAATTTGAAAAATTCCTGCTGGAGCAGCTAATTTTGCAACTGTTTTATAATCTTTTCTCCTTTTAGAAGCAATGAATATTGCTAAAATAAGTGCTAATGTAGCACCAGAACCACCTAAATGTATATAAGCATCGAAAAAAACTCTTGTAACTATATTAGGTGCTTGTAATCCCTGCTGTATAGCACTTGCATTTGCTTCTAAAGCAGGTAAATACAATGCATTCATTATTGGATCCATTATATTGGCTCCATGTAACCCAAAGAACCAGAAAAGATTTATAAGCATAGCAAAAAACATAACAGAAAATATACCTTGGCTAAATCCTTGTAAAGGCTTTTGAATTAAATTTAAAACTAAATCATATAAACTATTCCCACCTAACTTATCTATTAAAAATGCTAAAATCCCAAGCGCATATACAGCAATCAAACCTGGAATTATTGCTGCAAATGCTCTTCCAACTGCTGGTGGAACATTATCAGGCATTTTTATAACGATATTCTTTTTCATAAGCCTAACAAATATTTCTGTAGTTATAATAGCTACTATTATAGCAGTAAATAAACCTGTAGCATTCAAATATTCCCAATAAATATAACCCCAACCAGCATCTCCATGAACTTGTGGAGTTACAGCTAAAAAAGCTCCTGCAGAAATTAATCCTGCTGCAAGTGCATCAGAACCATAACTTTTAGCTAAATTATATCCAACTGAAAAAGCTATTAATAAACTCATTACTGCAAATGTTCCCCACCAAACATTTCCATTAATCGCAGAAAGTATGTCAAGTACAGGTATCCATTTGAAAACAGTTTGATTTAATAATACTGCAAAAGAACCTGCTAGAATTAAAGGCATAATACCAACAAAACCATCACGAATAGCTACTAGATGTCTTTGAGACCCTATCCTAGCAGCTACTGGCACAAAATGTTTTTCCATAAAATCAAAAAACCTTTTCATATGAATCTCCCTTCTTATATTTTTATAACTTTATTTAATAAGTTATAAACATACTAGATCAACTGCTCAATTAATTTATTAATCTTAATGCATCTTCAAGAACTGCCTCACCATTCATTGTTCCATATTTAACACTATCAATAACAGCAACTGGAATGCCTTTTGGTTCCATCATCGTTTTCAACTTATTTAATAAAAATCTAACCTGCGGTCCTAAAAGAATAACATCTACATCACTATGATTTTTTATTTCAGCCTCAGGTATTGCAAAAATTTCAACTTCAATATTTCTATTTTGTGCCGCTTCCTTCATTTTTGTAACCATTAGGCTAGTTGACATACCTGCAGAACAGACAAGCATAATTTTTTTCATAAATAAACCTCCTCACAATTATTGTTTTTATTTCTATTATCGAAATAAATACTCTCATAGTAGCATTTTCCCTAAGTAAACAAATATAAAATGTTGAATACGTTTTCTTTATCCGCTTAATAAAACTTCATCACATCCTTTCTTAATAATTTCTAATTTATATCCTTTGGTCTTACATGTAATCTATATTTTTATTTAAAACTATAACTAACTGATTTTAAAACTGTTTCCCTCCTTTCATTTTTCATACACTCTTTATATAAGCATAAATAATGCCAAAGTAATTATTTTTTTAATTTCTCTTTCAATTAATTTTAAATTTTATAAAAAATTAGATTTTAAGCCGGTTTCCAAAACAAAATATTTTTTGAAATTTTTTTGAAAAATTTTTGTATTTATTTTTATAAATAAAAATAGTGTGTAATAAACCTACACACTATTTGCACACTTTACACAATATCTTATTTTATATATCCTCTCTATTTAATAGAAACATTTTACAAATATACGCTAATTCATTTTCATCAATTTCAATATTATAGTTTTTCTCTAATGGTTTTAAACAATCTTTTATAAGAATAAGTTCCCTGCTATACTGATTTTTATATTCCTCTAAATTATAAAACTTTACCTCTTTTCCACCACCACACAATTTATCAATTAAAAAGCTTAAATGTAATATAATTCCTATTTTTACTTCGTCTACTACTTGTACATTTAATTTTCTCTGAATATCATCTATAACATATCTTAAATGATCTATAATTTTTCTACCGTCAATATATATCATATGTTCTTTTAATGATTTACCAATATTTAAATACATTTCCTCTTCCTTTACTATATCCACAATTTTCTTTATTCCTTCTCCATTTAACACTTCAGCTGCTGATATAAATTGTATTCCATCTAAATGAATATCTATAGTACTTATAATAGCTAATATCTTATGTTTTTCTTTATATTGTTTAATTTTGCACAAAAACTCTTTTCTATCCAAAATATTCAGTGGAATAATTTCTATACTATCCTTTTTATATAATTTTTCCTGTATAATTCTCTTTAATCTTTCAGAAGCACCTTCTCCCGTAAAACATGCAGTGATTATTATATTTTTTCTATTTATATCATTTGTTATATCATTTGTTCTTTCAATAGATTTATTATAAAAATTCATTTCTCTACAACTTGTATATATTTCATCAATCTCACGACCCAAAACTGCTTTCCTACATGCATCTATAACCATAGGTGTGCTGACCATATCTACAGTTTTTACAATTATACCTGTTTCTTCGTAAATCATATCTCCAAAGTTAGTAAGAGAACCCATATCAACCATTAATATTATACCTTTTCCTTTATGCATTTCTTTTACATGCTGTTTTACAATTTCATACATATCTTGAGGTTTCATACTAAGAGGCATATCCAAAGCTTTTGCATGCTGTATCCCCACCAATGTATTAGCTACCTCAACCATACTACTTGCAGTAGATTTTCCATGCATAATTACTAAAATTCCTACTTTATCTTCTTCTTCATCTTCACTGTCCAGAGTATTAGATGCTAAAAACATAGCTAAATAACCTATTTCATCAAGAGGTGTTTCAATATTAAACTTATCATCGATAATTTTAGCTATTTCCATTGCAACTAAAAATTCATCAGGATAATCAACTCTAATCATATTTAATTTAGGATGATAAATTTCATTACCATTTTTAAGTCTTTCTATACATCCATGAAGATGGAGAGCTAATCCAAAATATATTTTTTCATCATATTCTTTTTCAAGCCTTTTACTAGCAAAACTTAATATTTCTTCAACTACTTCCAAAATCTCTATGTTAACTATTTCTAGTATTTCTTTCTTTTTTATATTCAATGAAAAATTTTTAATGTATTTTTGAAAATGACTTTCAATAGCTAAGTTAATAATATTGCTTACCTCTTCATCTTTTACTCCTGTATTTTTCAAATCTTCAAGTTTTTTTTCGATTATATCATAGAAACCTTCATTATCATTATATTGATAATTTATTTCATATTCTTTATCATCCTTATAATAGAATCTTAAAATATCCCCTTTTCCTTTAAAAATACAGTCAATATCTTCTCTGTTTTGTTTAATCTTCAATAGACCTCTTTTCACATGTTGAGGAAGATCTGATTGAGTTATTAGTATGTATTCTTCTTGCCTTGATTTATAATTTACAAATGCTTTAGCACATGCCAATTGTATATCACTCTTAAGTTGACCAATATTATTAGGACAATCATATAAAAGCAATGAAATTAAAGAATTTTTATTAATATAAATACTCTTCCCTATTCGTTTTGATTCCTCTTTAATAAAACTTTCAATTAAATTATATCTCTCCATTATTCCCTTATCCTTTAGTGAAGGAAGAACAATAGTCATAGGTATTCTTCTTGTAAATGTCTTAAGTAAATATGATTGGGGGTCTTCAGTTGTAGCAGCAATAATACGTACATTTACATAAATAACTTTTTCCGTTTCTCCTAATGGTCTAAAAAAACCTTTGTCAATATATGTAAATAACATTTCTTGTCCCTGAGGCGATAAACGATGTACCTCGTCAAGAAATAATATTCCAGAATCAGCCTTTTTAAGTAAACCTTCTTTATCTTTGTCAGCTCCAGTATATGCTCCCTTTTTCACTCCGAAAATTTGAGCCATAATTAATTGAGGGTTTTCAGCATAATCTGCACAATTAAAACGAATAAAAGGAGCATCTTCTGGAATTACTTTCGCTTCTTTTGCAAATTGATACATTAATTCTGCAAACATAGACTTACCTACTCCTGTTTCTCCTAAAATCAATGTATGAAGTCCATTTGGAGGATATAAAATTGCTGCCTTAGCCTGCTGAATAGGAGTTCGAAGACTTTGCTGAGCTCCAATAATTTTATCTAGACTATTTTTGCTTTCAACAGTTCTTTTATAGATTGATTCTGACTTTATAGCTCTATAAAGCACAGGTCTTCCATTAATTTTCTCTACTCTATGCTTTTTATATAACTTATTTAAATATCTACTAATGTTAGCTCTATCGGCACCTAAAACTTTACTTATTTCGCTTGCAGAAATTCCTCTTCTTTTTTTTTCTTCTAGTTCAACCAAAATCTCATAAACCTGATCTATCTTATTCATAACAATCCCTCCGGATTAACTCTCTTATTGAGTTAATTACCATTTACAGCTTAGCTTAATACAATTTACTACTGTATAACTACATTTCCATCTTCTTGTCGCTAATTTTCAAGTATTGCTGCAAATACCTTTCCTACTGTTAACCTAAAACTATATCTATAATAATAATTCTACAAAAACTCTATTAGATACATCCATTCCATATTTAGTCAATTTTATATTTTTATCGTCTATATCTATTAAACCCATTTCTTGCAATTTATAAAGCTTTTTACCGTAAACATCAAATGGCGTAGCATTAAATTTCTCTTTAAATTTTTGAATACCTACTCCATCATTCATACGCAAACCTAAAAACATAGTTTCAACTATTTTATCATCTCGCTTTTTCAACTCTTTAAAATCTATTGGTAATTTACTGTTATTTAAAAAATTATAGTACGATTTTAAATCGCTTGTATTACCATATCTTATTGAATTAATATATGAATGAGCAGATAATCCTAATCCAACATATTCCTCATTCTGCCAATAAATTATATTATGTCTGCACTCATATCCTCTCTTAGCAAAATTTGAAATTTCATATTGATATATATTATTTTCTTTTAAATAATCTATTGCATAATGGTACATCTGTCTGTCAATTTCTTCTTCTGGTAAATTTAAATTTCCATCTTTGTATAAATCGTAAAATCTAGTTCCCTCTTCTATTTTAAGAGAATAAGCTGAAATATGCTCAGGTTTCAAATTAACTACTTTTTTCAATGTATTTTTCCAATCACTTAAACTCTGATTTGGCAGACCATATATTAAATCTATATTTATATTGTCAAATCCAATATTCCTTGCAAGTAAATAATTTCTTTCAAAAATTTCCTTTGTATGAATTCTTCCAATAAATTTTAAGATTTCATTATTAAACGACTGCAGTCCTATACTCAATCTATTTATTCCAAAACTTTTATATTTCTTTAATTTTTCTTCATCAATAGTTCCCGGATTACATTCAATTGTAAATTCTATATCAGAAAGTACTGAAAAATTTTTATAAATGTTATCAATGATATTACATAAATCTTTAATATTTATAATTGAAGGAGTTCCTCCACCAAAAAATATCGTTTTTATAGAATACTTAGATAGTAAATCCTTATAAAGATTTATTTCTTTATTTAACGCTTTAAAATATAAATTTGCATTTTCTTCTTTATAATCAAAAGATACAAAATCACAATAATTACACTTTTTTAAGCAAAATGGAATATGTATATAAAGTCCTATTTGCTTCAAAATATCACTTCCTTATTTTATTAATAAAATTAGCCACCATGTGGTGACTAATTTTTATCATCATATTTTAATACTGATAGAAAAGCTTCTTGAGGAACTTCTACACTACCAAGTTGTCTCATCTTTTTCTTTCCTTCTTTTTGTTTTTCTAAAAGTTTCCTCTTACGTGAAATATCTCCTCCATAACATTTTGCTAAAACATCTTTTCTAAGTGCTTTAATAGTTTCTCTAGCTATTACTTTTGAACCTATAGCTGCCTGAATAGGTATTGCAAACATATGTCTAGGAATAACTTCTTTTAATTTCTCGCATATTATTCTTCCTCTTGAGTAAGCTTTACTTTCATGTACTATTAAAGAAAATGCATCTATTACTTCTTTGTTTAACAGTATATCCAATTTAACTAACTTAGACTTTCTGTATTCTTTAAATTCATAGTCAAATGAACCGTAGCCTTTCGTCTTTGATTTAAGTGCGTCAAAAAAGTCATAAATCACTTCATTTAATGGAAGTTCATAGTGAAGTACTACTCTTCTCTGATCTAAATATTCCATATTTAATAGTGTTCCTCTTCTATCCTGACAGAGTTCCATCACATTTCCTACATATTCATTAGGTATAATTATGCTTGCTTCGACTATCGGTTCTTCCATATAAGCTATTTCACTTTGTGGAGGTAAATTCGTAGGATTTTGAATCATAATTTCTTCTCCATTTGATTTTACAACTTTATATATAACACTCGGTGAAGTAGTTATAATATCCAAATCAAATTCTCTTTCCAATCTCTGCTGAATTATTTCCATGTGAAGTAATCCTAAAAAACCACATCTAAATCCAAAGCCTAGTGCAACAGATGTTTCAGGTTCAAATTCAAGAGCTGCATCATTAAGTTGAAGTTTCTCTAAAGCATCTCTTATATTTTCGTATTTTTCACCTTCAGCAGGATAAATACCACAATAAACCATAGGTGTAGCTTTTTTATAACCCGGAAGTGGCTTATCACAAGGATTATCAGCATGGGTTATTGTATCTCCAACTCTGCAGTTTTTTACATTTTTTATGCTTGCAGTTATATAACCAACATCACCGGCTCTTAATTCTTCAATTGGTCTTGGTCCCGGTGCAAAAATACCTACTTCATTTACTTCAAATGTCTTACCAGAAGACATCATCATTATTTTATCTCCCGGTTTAACTGTACCCTCTTTTATCCTTACATATGCTACTGCACCTTTATAACTATCATAATAAGAATCAAATATTAAAGCTTTTAAAGGAGCTTTTTCATCTCCTTGTGGATGTGGAATATATTTTACTATTGCTTTTAAAACTTCTTCTATGTTTATTCCTTCTTTTGCGGAAATAAGAGGTGCATTTTCAGCTTCAATGCCTATAACTTCCTCTATCTCTTTTTTAACTTCTTCTGGTCTTGCACTAGGTAAGTCAATTTTATTTATTACAGGCACTATTTCAAGATCTTGTTCAACTGCAAGATAAACATTAGCAAGTGTTTGTGCTTCCACTCCTTGACTTGCGTCTACAACTAAAATAGCTCCTTCACATGCTGCTAAACTTCTTGAAACTTCATATGTAAAATCCACATGACCGGGTGTATCTATTAAATTTAATATATACTCTTCTCCATCTTCTTTATAAATCAATCTAGTTGCCTGCAGTTTTATAGTTATTCCTCTCTCTCTTTCCAAATCCATACTATCTAAAATCTGGTCTTTCATTTCTCTTTCCGTTAATAAACCAGTTTTTTCTATAAGTCTATCTGCAAGTGTCGATTTGCCATGGTCAATATGAGCTATTATACAAAAATTTCGTATATTTTCCTGTCGACTCTTAGCCATATATACTATTTCCTCCCTCTACTACTCAGCTAATCTCTATAAATTATAACACAACAAATTGTATTTCGTACAGAAATTTAAAATAAAAACCGAGTATTTCACTCGGCTGTATTTTTCTCTTTCACAAATTTTCTTATAAAATCAATTTCTTTTTTTATAGTATTTTTACTTTTTGAAATATATACCGCTATTTTTTCTTTATCAAAATCATATACTTCTCCACAAAAAACTATTTTATAATTGTTATCATCCATCTTTTTGCAATTAAATAGTTTTGATTCTTTATGCAAAAACATATTCCTATTATTTCTATCAACCGTTAAAACTCCTAAAATTAAAAGAAAAATTATAAATATAAAAGATGTCGTCATTTTTATTATGTTTTTTATTTTTCTTTTCTTTTGCATCTGTTTTAATTTTTTTCTCTCTATTCTACTCATCACATCACCATATAAATTTTAATTTAATTTAACAAATCCCTTTAGCGATTTATCTAATACTTCTCCTATATATTTTGCAGCTCTTACTGACTCATCTATTGTATTTAAATTGCTTCCTACCTCAAATAAAACACAATAATTTGACATAAACTGATTATATCTGTTATATCTTCTATTTTTTAATATAACCGGTCTAGATAACCCTGGATATAATTCATCACTTACAGCTTTAATATAATAGGCAAATCTCTTTAGTTTATCTACATTTTTATTTCCTCCACCAACTACAAGTGCAAATCTGCTGACTTTTTCACCATTTATTCTTATATAACTGTTTTTTCGCATTTCATCATATTTTTTTTTCTGATTTTTTTCTATCTCGGCAATTTTATCAATTCCGTCTCTATGTATATCAATAAATATTTTTAAATCCGGATTGTCTTTTATATATTTTTTCATAGTCTGAAGTGAACGTTTATAAGAACCTTGATATGATGGATAATCATGAATTGTAGTATCATGAATTACTTTATAACCTTTATCAAGCAAATATTTTGTCAGAATATCTCCAACTCTTATAACTGTATACTTACTGTTTAAAGAATGATAGTTTCCAATTTTTTCCGGATAATATGCCTCAGTACCATGTGTATGATAAATTAAAATAAGGGGTTTATTTTTATCATGTTCAATTTTTTCTGGCGGCGGAACTGGTGTGCTAATAATTTTGAGATTTTTAGGTGAAGAGCTTGAAATATTTTCTATACTCTTTTTATCCTGTTTAGTTTGATTTGATTTTTCTATTTGAAAACTATTTGCTTCAAAAGTTGTATTTTTTTCTGGTTCTTTATAATAATCTTCATCATCTACTACCGCCTTTTGATTTGAATATTCTTCAGGTATATATATATCACTCGTATCATAATCTTCACTATTAATTTCTTCACTATCTTTTGATGCTATTTTAATTTCATCTTCTACTCCTTTTAATAAAGAAATTTGTGCTTTAAGATAAGATTTTGGATTTTTATAATCAAAATTTATTATTTTATTAAAAGCATATTTTACAAAACTGTCAGAATTATTTCCTATCTTCTCTTTATAATCTAATTCAAGGACTGCTAAAGATTTATTAAATATATGAATGAATATATTTTTCTTAAAAGTTTCACTATCTTGATTAAAAGATTGTATTTTTTTATCATCAGCTTTAGCAATACACACTTTTTCATTTATTAGTATTACATTCAATCCTGTAATTATCATTGTAAAAGTTATTAAAATCATAAGACATTTGATAATATCATATTTTTTTAGTATTTTCATTTGTTGTCCCCCATTTCCTTTTTATGTATAAAAGGTTGTACTATAAAATTATATGAAATAAGTAATTTATATATGCATTAATTAAGATAACGATTTACATCTTTTAAATCTATTCCCGGATGAAGTGCAATATTAATTGCATTAGCAATTATTTGAGATATGTCTGTAATGATTTTATCTATTTCTTTTGTTGTAACTATTACATTTGCACCATATGGCTCTAAAACTTCTCGTATAAGCATATATTTATCTTCATCTTTTAATTCGCTCAGCATTTTAAAAAATCCACTTTCTCTATCTGCCTGTTGCTGTAAGGCTTTAATTACCATTTTTATAGTATCATTCGTCATAGTTGCAGCATCTACAACTGTAGGTACACCTATTGCAATTACGGGAACTCCCAATGTCTTTTGACTTAACTCTTTTCTTGAATTTCCCACTCCAGAACCGGGACTTATTCCAGTAGTTGCTATTTGTATAGTACTGCTAACTCTTTCCATCTTTCTTGAAGCTAAAGCATCAATAGCAATAACTAAATCCGGTGTAGATTTTTCTACTATTCCTTTTATTACATCTCCAGTTTCTATTCCAGTTATGCCCATTACTCCCGGCGATATTGCACTAACAGATGTCATACCCGGGTCTTGTGTTTTGTTATACATTTTGAATAAATGTCTAGTTACCAATATTTTTGATACAACCTGTGGTCCCAGTGCATCAGGTGTAACATTCCAATTTCCAAGTCCTACAACTAATGTACTCATATTTTCTTTCTTAGGAAGAAGTTTTGAAATCTCTTTAGCCAATATCTTACTGACTTTATCTTTTAAATCAGCATCAGCACTTTTTAATTTTCTACATTCTATAGTTATATAACTTCCCTTTGGCTTGCCCATTATACTACTGCCCTGTTCGTCAATTATTTTTACTCTTGTAACTTCTACTTCTTCATCTATTTCAGACTTTTCTACTTCAACTCCGGGAACTTCTCCACTTTTTCCTTCTCTATATAATTCACGAGCTTCTAATGCCAAATCTGTTCTTATTTGAAACATAGTGCACCTCCAAATATATTAAAAATCAATATTATTTTTTCTTTAATGGTCTAAATATATTCAAAAAAGAATATTAATAAATTTTTTTGGAAATAAAATAATATAATCCATTATTTTTCTTGCTTTTTAATTTCAAACATGATAAAATTACACATGTTAAACAGGATACGAGGGGGTGAATAGATTGGCAAATATTAAGTCAGCTAAAAAGAGAATTAAAGTTATAGCTAAGAGAACAGCTATAAATAAGAGAAGAAAATCTATCATAAAAACAGCTATAAGAAGATTTGAAGAAGCTCTTGCAGCTGGAGACTTAGCTTTAGCTACAGAAAGATTTAGATATGCTCAAAAGAAAATTAATCAAGTAGCTGCAAAAAATACTATTCATAAGAATAAAGCTGCTAGAAAAATATCAAGATTAGCTAAAAAATTAAATGAGCTTCAAAAGGCAGCTCAGTAATTTTTAAAATGTTTACCCTCAAAACCCCATCGTTATCCCCGCTGCAAATAATAAAAGCGTACAATCAACTGATTGTACGCTTTTTAACATTATTATTATATTTTACAACTTTCTGCTATCAATATCTCTATAGCCAATTTTGGAGGCATTTTACCATTCTTTATATCCTTATCTGCCTTTAGTCCGTTATTTAAGATATTAATCAAATCTTTTTGCGAAAAACTATTTGCTTGTCTTAAATATTTTTTAACGATATATTGAGGTAGTGATAACCTTGGTGCAATTGCTATTGTCGTATAACCCTTATCAACCATCAACTTAACTAAATTCAATATTTTAAATTGTCTAATTATCATATAGAGAATTCTTCCTTCGGGTTCTCCTGCTACTAACATATTATTAAAAATTTTAAGTGCTCTACTGCCATTTTTTTCTCCTACCGCATCAACTAATTCAAAAATATTATTTTCAACTGGTCTGCTAATAATCTTTTCAATATCATCTATTTCAATTTTTGTCTTTTCGACAGTAAAATTACACAATTTTTTTAATTCATTTTCAACATCATATAATGTTTTATTTGAATTACTATCTAAATAGCCCAATAAATCTATTAATACTTGTAAATCATTAATTTCAATGCTTTTTTTCTTTTCTTTAATGTATCTACTTATCCATTTTGCTAAATCTTGTCTCTTTAATCTAGCAAACTCTAAAATCTTACCTACTTTTTTTACTTCTTTAAATAACTTTTTTCTTTTATCAACATTACTTCCACTTATAAATATTAAACATGTTGTTTCCGGCATATTATTAAAATAACTAATTAATTTTTCCTCTTCACCACCCAAAACATTCTTCTTACTGCTAAAAAAATCTTCATTATTAACTATAATTATCCTCTTTTCTCCCATAAAAGGCAGTGTTTCACACGAATCTATAAGCTCATCTATACCATCTTTAAATTCTTCATAATATACATAATTAAAATTTTCATTGACAGAATTAATATATGTCTTTTTAAGATTATGTAGGGCTTTATCTAATAAATATTTTTCATTTCCATATAATAAATATAATCTTGCCAATTCTTTATTTTGTATATCGTTTAAAAATACTTTATAATCCATTATTTACTTAATTTACCTCCTTAGATAACTATTCATAAATTCGTATACTTTTATATTTTTCCCATTAGTTTTTATTATAACAGCTCCACAAATATCATTTCTATAAACTTTTACTTTATTCTCCTTTAACAATTTCAAAACTTTTTCACTCGGATGTCCAAATACATTTTTACCGACTTGTATTATTGCAATGTCCGGAGTAAAAAAATCTAAAAATTGTTCACTTGTAGATGTATCACTTCCATGGTGTGCTACTTTTAATATATCTATATCAACTGAATCCATATGAGATATTATATATCTTTCTGCTTCATAATGTATATCACCTGTAAACAAAAGCTTTATATCTTTAAACTGTAATAAATTAACAAGAGAATTGTTATTTATATCATCACTCGTATTTTTCATAATATTTAATGGCGGATGAATGATTTTTATTTTTAAATCTTTTTCAAAAGTAATAACTTCTCCCATATTTACCTTTATTAATTTTACTTTCTTTTTATCGATTATTCTTTTAAGCTCTAAAAATTCATCTGTTAAAAAATCATCTGAACCAATAATTATTTGTTTAACATTAAGCATTTTAAGAACGTCAATAACTCCTCCAATATGGTCACTGTGAACGTGAGTTAAAATTATCATATCAATTTTGTTTATTTGATTTTTAAGAAGTAAATGAGGTAAAAAATTGTTATCCCTACTCTTCCCACCATCTATTAATATTTTTTTACCCATTGGAGTTTTAATCAAAATACAATCCCCTTGTCCAACATCAAAAAATACCATAGTTAATTCATTTTTTATTTTAAAATTTATCATTAAAACTAAAAAACACAATATTATAAAAACAATACTTTTTTTATTAATCTTATATTTAGCAGCAATTTCTTTCATATTAAACAATATAATCAGAGATAAATAATAAAACACAATAAAATACATATTCGGAGAAATTACATCTATTTTACTAAATGGTACATAACTAGATAATTTAGATATATTTATCAAACTCTTTATTAAAACTTCATCTATATACCCAATAAAATATGCAACCGTTTGATTAATAAAAGTGCTTACAAAAAATAATAAAGTTATAGGCAAAATATACCCTATAATAAAAATCACCGGTATATTGAAAAATACTGCCCAAAGTGAAAATATATTGAAGTGATAAGCAATAATTGGCCATATCCCTATTTCTACTGCAATAGAAGAAGCTAATAACTTTGCAAAAAAATCAGGTAAATACTTCAATTTGCTATAAATTTTATTATAAAACATCCCTAGCGATAATACAGCAACAAAAGATAGCTGAAATCCTACATTAAATAATATAAGTGGATTTATTAAAAGAGCTGTAAAACAAATAAACGATAATGATGCATATAAATCATATCTTCTATCGATATTATTAGATATTAAATAAAGGGTAAGTAAACTTACAGCTCTAAATACAGAAGGTTTAAACCCAATTAAAAATGCAAAAAACCAAATAAAAATCAATATAACAACTACCCTTATATTATTCTTTATTTTGAAAATTTTTAAAATTTGCTCGATAAATAAATATAATATGCCAAAATGTAGTCCTGATATAGCTAATATATGAGCAATTCCTGCATTTTTAAATGTATCATATAAACTTTCATCTATTATCTTCTTATCTCCAAAAATTAAACTTAAAGCAACTTTTCCTTCATTCCCACCTAAAATTTTTAATACTTTCTTATATAAAATATATTTTATATTTTGCTTTATTGTTTTTAAACTTGACAAATCAGCCTTTCCAATAATTTTTATATCAAAGTCTTTCACATACATTATCTTATAAACTTTTTGAGATTTCAAATACAGTCTATAATCAAACATTTTAGGATTTCTAGGTCCTTTAAAAGCTTGAAACCTTCCCTTAATTAAAACTTTTTTATTGTTTAAATTTACTTTTTTGTGATTGAATATTTTAAGAATAACTTTTTCGTTTATTTTGTAGAATTTATTTTTATAAATAATCTTCTCTGTATAAAGTATATATTTATCTAATGTATTTTGGTTTAAAAATACAATATTACCTATTACTTTGACTTCTTTATTGTTAAATATTTGTAATTTTCCATTATAAGTATAATTTAAATTCATATTTAATGTACCTAAAATAAAAAAACAAAATATTAATATTGCATATGCATTTTTACTACATGTAAAAACAAATATTAATAGTACTATAAAGCTCAAAAGCAAAATAACCACTAAAATAAATATTGGAAATGAAATATAATACTCAGCTATTATTCCGACAATATATGAAATAGTAAGTATAACCAAAGGTCTTCTATTTAATGGCATATATCGCACATCCTATTATTTTACATTTTTATATTCTTTCTATTTAAATTTCAAATTACCTTTTAAAATTTAATAAAAATTTCAGTCAATAGAAAAAACGCATCAAAATGATGCGTCTAGTTCTTTTTCATTAAAAATGCTGCTGTTATTGCAGTTATTGGAATAGTAGAAATCAACCCTATACTACCTGATAGAGAACGTATTATCTCTGTTGCAACTATATCTAAATTAATGATTTTCAACAAAGATGTATCGTATGCCATAAATAATAGTATTAGCGGAATAGAACTTCCTGTATATGCTAATATCAATGTATTTGCCATAGTTCCCATGATATCTTTTCCAATATTCATTCCACTCAAAAAAAGCTCTTTTACTGTCATATTCCTATTAATTTTATTTATTTCTTCAATAGATGATGCTATAGACATACTTACATCCATTACCGCTCCAAGAGCCCCTAAAAGTATTCCCGAAAATAGTAAATATTGAAAATTAAATTTTACATTTTGAGGAATATACAACAGCATAGCAGCTTCTTCTGCTGATAATCCGGTTAATTTCACTCTGCCACCTATAATAAAAGCAAGAATACCTGCTATAACAACTCCAGATATTGTTCCCAATATTGCTGAAATACTCTTCCTTCCAATGCCAGATATTATAAAAATTGAAATAACAGTTATAAATGTCGAAATCAGTACAGTCAAAATGATAGGATTATATCCCTTCAACATAAGAGGTAATAAGATTTTAAATATACCAATCATAGTAATTATCAATGTAATTAATGTTTTTAATCCTTTAAATTTTCCAATAAAAAGTAAAATTAATGTAAAAATACCTATTAAATAAAATATGTATTCATCCCTTACATAGTCTGCAATATTTACTTCTACATTTCCATCAGCAAGCTCTTCTAGCATAACTATTACTTTATCACCCTTTTGGACAGGTATATCATATACAGGATTTCCAGATTGAACATTCTTAATATGAAAAATCTCACCTTTATATTTACCTGTTAATATTTTTAGCTTTACGTTCTGAACTGTATTAATACTTTCATTATTCATATCTTCTTCATTAATTACATCTAAAACTATTCCCTTTGCATCATAAACTTTATATTCATCTTCAGCATAAACAGAAAAAAGAGTTAAAATAAACATTGCCACAAATATGCATATTTTTTTCATCATATCTTTCTTCCTCCTAAACAAAATATATATTAACATTATACATTTATCTTACTTTAAAAGCAAAAACATATAAAACCTCTGCCATCAGATATTTAAAAATAAATACCTAATAGCAGAGGCTTTATTCAGCAATTTTTCTACTCCTTCAATAATTCTAGTATTATTATGTGTAGTAAAAATTGCTGACTTAATACTTATACTACACTTCATAAGTTTTAAATTCTTCTGCTATTTCAACATCCCCATCGAAAATAGATTTTACTTCGTTTAAAACATCATTAAAATTATATTCAGGCCATAAATGAGTTATTAAAACCCTTTTTACTTTTGAAATGTTGGCAATTTGTCCTACATCTTTACCAGATAAATGATATGTATCTTCAGTTTTATCTATTTCCATTACATTGCACTCACATAAAAATAAATCAGCATCTTTAGCAATTTCTTCTACTGCATTGCAGTATTTTGTATCACTTGAATAAACAAATTTCTTCAAACCTTTTTGAACTACAACTCCATAAGTTTCAACTGGATGCACCATAAGCTTAAAACTAATCTGCATATCTCCAAAATTAAGAACAGTAGACTCATCTATAGTATTTAATACAAAAGCATCTTTAAACTGTAAGCTTTCAAAAATTTCTGTCGGCTTTGCAGGTGCAAAAAGAGGAATACTCTTATTTAACATACCTTTTTCTTTATTAATACCAACCGCATACCTTAAAACCATTGCATCAGAAATATGATCGCTGTGCAAATGAGTTAAAATTACAGCAGTAATCTCATCTAAATTATTAATTTTTTCTAATAGTCTACTCAAAACTCCATTTCCACAATCTATCAAAATTTTATTTTCTCCATCTTCAAGTAAATATCCAGAGCATGCTCCACCTGCCGAAGGATATGGTCCGCAATTACCCAATATAGTTATCTTCATGCATCATTCCTCCTTATAAATTAAAATTATTTAAAATTTTTAATCGACATTAATTCTCTATACTTACATGATAATATACTTTTGCTAAAATAAAAAGTCATATCTACTGATATGACCTTCTCATCAATATTATTTATGAGCATATTTTTTAAAAATATCCGTCTTTTTTAAAGCTATTCCAATTGGCAAAAAGAGTACAGCTCCTCCAAATCCTTGTATTAAATTAGATGGAATACTAGCTAATGGTACTAGAAAACTTCCTTTCAGTACTGCACCACCAAAATAATAACCTATAACCATCCATAAGGCACCTATTATCAATGAAATAATATTTCTTAAATTTATTAAATCATATCTTTCATTATCTGCAATTTTCCCTACTATATATCCCATTAACCCTTTTATAATCAATGTAGGAATTGCCCAATGTGTATAACCGGTCAATATATCTGCAATAGATGAACCTATCCCGCCTGCAATCATACCATATCTTGAACCAAAAAACACCGCTGCTAAAAATATCATACTGTCGCCAAGATGTATATATCCTTCTGTTGCTGGCACTGGAATTTGTATTGCCATTGTAGAAACTGCAACTAAAGCTATTAAAAGCCCTAAAATTGTCAAATCTCTTGTTTTAACGTTAGGCATAGTAAAATCCCCCTTATAAATTTTTTACACAATATTCTTAATTATATTATATTACAAATTGTATCTATTGTAAATATAAAAAGCTGCTAATTGTATCGATACAATCAGTAGCTTTTTATTCAATGATTAATTATATTTTCAAATATTTTTTACAGTCTTTTAAATTTAATACAGCAAACTCATATTTATCATTTACTTTTGAAATGACAAGTATTTCTTCTTTACTAGGTGATTCTATTATATGAGTAATAAATCCTCTTGAACGATATATTAAATATTTTAAATTGTCATCATATAAATAAAGCAAATTATTTTTTACATAAAAAAGTGTTCCATCATTTAAAGATTTATATATTGATTTAATATGAGAATAATTTTTAATACAATCAGTCAAAAATTCCTGTACTTCATAAATATTTTCAAATTTTCTATTCTGTAGATTAATAATTTTTAAATAATTTTCTCCTTTTACTTTTCCTTTTACTACCAAGTTATTATTAATTATATTCATATCTGGAAAACATTCTAAATTTTCTCCTTTAAAGTAATCTCCATATATGTATACCTGTTTATTAAATCTATCATAACAAAATAATTTATAAAAACCTTCTTTTGTAAAAACATTTCTTACTAAATAATATAAAAACTTATCATCTTTTGCCCATGAAAAAGGTGCTATTATTTCCTCTCTTTTTATACTATCTAGGTATTTTATTTTTCTCGTTTTTAAATTAAATATTCCTACTCTGTTTCCCATGACTTTATATGTATCATCTTTTTTATATAATTTTGCATTATTATCAGCATAAATAAAAGCTATCAAAAGATTTTTATTTGCCCATACAGGACTTAATCCCATAATCTCATCAGCATATAATTTCCCTGAATCTGCCCCAAATACTGAAAATGTACTCTTGCTGATATTTTTCACATCTATATATGAAACGATTAAATAACCTGCATCATATGAAAACTGCAATGACTTAGTAAAATTTTCTAATAAATTTTTGTCTGCTTCATAATCTAATTTTATAATTTTTTTATTATTTAAATTAAGAACTTTTATAGCATTTTCTTTTCTATCAAAAAATGCAATTTTTTTATTATTAGATGATATTTTAAACAACAATTTATCATTATATATCATATCTCCTAATATTTTTACAAGCTCTTTATTATTTTTTAATATAAATAAACCATTATTTACTTTACTTTTCAAATAAACAAACATTTGCTTATCATCTATCTTTTTTAAGAATTTTATATCTCCATTTAAATTTTTACAAAGCTCTGCACCATCAAAACTGTTTATTTTGATTATTTTTTTATTTAAATAATCAAATTTATAATTATTTGTATTTTCTTTATCGTTTTGTTCTGAAAATACAATGCTTTTATCTTCTATCCATCTCACTTCACTTAATTTTTCTATATCAGATACAAACTCTATATAATGATTGTCTTCTTTTATTTTAATATTATTTTTTAAGCTATCATGATTATCTATACTTACAACTTCAATATCGCTGTCAAATAAAACTGTACCTACCAAATACATAAAAACTACTATAAAAATAACACTTAACACCGTATATTTTTTAAACAATTATATTCATCTCCTTCTTAGTTTTATATACTTTTTATACATAGCCTTGTGCTTTATTGTATAATTCTTCTATAATTTTTATTTCGTCTTCAGTAAAATCATAAAATTTATACAGCCTCTCATCTATAACTCCTTGAAAGTCATTTACTATTTTTGGATTATAACCATCTTTTAGCAATTTTAAAATTTTTTCACTATTTATTTTTATATCTCTTAGCAGTTTGTCATCTAACTTTAAATTAATAGGTATTTCTGATAAAGGAGTAGTATATAACTCTAAATAATTTCCTTTTCTCTTTCCCATATTATACAGCCAAAAATAAATTATTTTAGAATTTAAAATTCCCAATAAAATTTTAAGGTCTATATCCTCTACTCTTGGAGTAATAAAATAAACATCGGCACTAGCATACCAATCGCTTTCATTATATCCAAAACTATTTAATGTTGACCTTTGAGGAACAACTATTTTAGGTCCTTGAAATATTTTTTCCTCTCTTGCCCATTGTAGAGAATACCATTTGCGTACACCTTTGAGTACTTCTCTTCTTTTATCTAAAACTTCTCTAAACCTTATTAAATGATTATTAATTATGGGACAAAGATGTTCATATTCTATATTTTTATCTGTTAAATATATAATGTACTTATCTACTTTATTTTTAGTATAATATTTTCTTACATCACTATTTTTATAAAAAGGTTTTATTAATTTACAATTTGATATGTTTATATTTTCCAAGTTTTTTCTATCTAATACAAATATGCCATCATCTAATTTGATATTTAAACTTTTTACTAAATCTTCAGACAATTTTTTGTTTATCATGTTACTTGTTACCCTATCAGCTCCACTCACTATACCTTGATTTATATAGCATATATCTTTTAATTTTTTATTGCTCTTTTTTATAATCTTTTTTATTATGTTTAAATATTCTTTATCATAAAATACAAGTAAATTGCCATTATCTCCATATATATTTTCTTGTCTACTTAATTTATAAACTGATGCTCCTTCATATCTTCTAAATTTACTGTTATTAAAAATTATTTCTTTAATATTTTCAGCTTTATAATCTTTATTATTAAAATATATAATCATTATATCTTCTTCACTAGAAAAACCTTTTATTAAAGTAAAAATCAAATTATGCTGCCCTTTAGCATTTTTAAAAATTTTACAGTCATTAAAATTAATAATAGTTTTTATACTAACATTTTCTTTCAAAAATTTTCTCAATTTAGTTGCTCCATCTGCTGATATAAAATAATTTGTAGTAATAAAGCTCAACACTCCACTATATTTTAAAATCTCAATGCCTCTATATACAAAAAAATAGAAATAATCCATTTTTCCTTCATAATATCTTTTACCGAAATCATACTTTTTTAACTCTTTAAATTTATCCTTATTTCCCTTTTCCCCTATATAAGGTGGATTACCTATAACTATATCAAAACCACCTCTTTTAATTATTTCTTTTAATTTAGGAATATCATAAATTTTGCTTCCCAATATACTATTTTCTTGATAGACATTTATATGAAAATCATCAATTTCAATTTTTTTATACTTTCCCAAAACGTCAATACATGCTAAGTAAAAAACTTCTAAAGGTAAACTTTGAATATCTATTCCAAAGATATTTTCTTCCATTATTTTTTTTAATTCATCAAATTCATCATAATATATATTTAAATCTTTATATATTGCAGACTTTATTTTAAATAATTTTTGAATCATAGAAATCAAAAATAATCCTGTACCACAAGCAATATCAATTATCTTTATATTATCCAATAACTTTAATATGCAGTATAATTCTTCATCATCTATATCTTTTAATATATTATCTAGTACTAATTTTTCAATCAAATCACTTTTTAATTTAGAATTCTTTTCTAAATAAGTTTTCAAAGAATTATTCACAATAAAATCTACTATATACAAAGGAGTATAGTAACTCCCCGTAGTTTCACGCTTCCCATCTCCAATAAAATTTTCAAACATACTGCACAAAAAAAGAGGATTGACACTTTTAATTTTTTCACAAATTTCATCTGTTATTTCAATTTCTAAATCGTCTAAATTTATGTTTTTCAATTTTTCACTTATCAGTTTATAATAAAAATCAACATCGATATAATGTTTATCTAAAAAAACTTTTCTTAAAATTTTTATGAAAATGTTTTCTTTATTTGCATTTTTTATTTTTAACTGTCTTATAAGTTTATTTAATACTCTAACTACATCTTCTTCCATATTCCCCATCCTTTATTCAGTATCCAAATACTTCTTAAATAATTATATAATATATTAATAAAATAGAAAATAAAAAAAAAGCCTTAACACTTACTGCGTTAAGACTTTCCTCTACCTTTAATTACTCTTATATATCTTCCTTCTCCGACCTTTTTAACTCCATCTATTTCTTGTATTATTTCATCAACTATCAAATCCATATCTTTTATATTAATATTAAAACCTTTCTTCTTTAAATATTTCATTATAGTCAACAAACGTATATGATAATTACAAGGATTTTTAAAATAAGGGTGCTTTTCTATATACTTTTTAATTTTTTCCCTATCTATAATTTCATTATTTTCATTACCATTTATAATCATATCTTCCTCTACTTTTTTCAAATATTCATTCAATTCTTTTTTAGGATTATTATACTTATCTAATAATGTTCTAATATCATGAATCAAAGTAGTAATTTGCTTTTTATCTGCACAGAAACAATTATTTTTCCCCTCAAAGGGCTCTGCTAAATCTGAAGTAGCCGTATCCATAAAGATTTTTTTACCCCTTTCAAAATTAATATTTTAACTTTATTTTACTATCATTCAATATTACTGTCAAATTGTAAAACTTATAATAATTATTCTACAACTTCTCTTTTTAATATACAGCATATATTTCTTCCATTTACAGTTGGTGTTGCTGTAGTTAATTCCCATCCTTCTTTACCTAATTTATTTAACCTTTCCTCATCTTCTTTACTCAATATTAAATTAGAAACTCCTTTAGTTTTTAAATTTAAAATTTTATATTCCCATTTTTTCATTTTTTTCACCTTGCCTTTTAATCTTATTTAGTTAATTTTCATTATATTATAATATATCATCTAACATAAGCATTTCATCTTTAACATGTTTTATATGTTCTTTTATCATATTTTCTATCAATTTTTTAGCTTTTATCCTATCAGTTTTAGAAACACATTCTATTTCTAATTTAAACTTATTTAATACTATTTCGCATAAAATTTTTTTACTACTGTATATATGAAAATAAAAATTTCCATTTTCTTCATAATCTAATTCCGCATTCTCATAATTTAAAAATTTGTCTTTGACTTTCTGAAAATCTAAAACTAAATATGTACTTTGATAAACAGAATACCTATCTTGGCTTTCTAAATCTTTTAAACTTTTACTTATCAGCTCATCTATAATATTAGCAAAATCATATATCAATATAGAATTATACTTAATAAAATCTTCTTTACTTACAAATCCATACTTTTCTTGATACTCCATATACTTTTCATAAAAACTTCTCTCAATAACGCTCTTAAATGTCTTATCTATTATAATATAATCATTAATAAAAAAATTTTGATTTTCATAATTGTATATTCTCGCAAGTATTAGTGTCCCAATTTCTATATCATTAAACTCCAATGTATTTTTTACTGTCACTTGTTTATTTAGCAAAATATCATTCAATTTTAAATTATCACTATTTTTTTCTAAAATTTCATATATGGAAAGTTTAGCATTTGAAATACTTTTTAATAAGTTTAAACTTTCATCATTTTCATCTGAAGATTTAACTTCAATATATTCCTCTAAAAAATTATTACCATTTTGTAATCTATAACTCCATAAAAGCCACGGAACAAAACAGCTTTCATTAATTGAAATTTCTCTTGAAGTATAATTTTTTTTAAATATTTCCTTTGCAATTTCTATCTGCTTTTTATAATCACCTTCTAATGCAAAATATAATACTTTATTAATAAGTTTTTCTTCAAACATTTTTATTTCTTCATATGCTATATCCATATCTCCACTCCTTAAATATTTAGATTTAACTCCAAATAAAATTAATTGATGGTGATTCTTATAGAATCACCCATCACTATAAACTCAATATATAATCAAACGCTGGAGCACTTAAATAAAACTCACTAAAATTTTTTTCTTCTCTTTCATCAAGAGGATATATATTTCTAAATACTTCTTTTAAATCTTCATCTTCAATTCTACTAAAATCAACATCTAAAAAGCCATTTATAATAATATGTGCTAGCTCATTGTCTATCTTATACATATCATAATCAGTTTCTCTAAAAATATCTTCTACTTCATCATTATTAATTATATCAGTAACAGCTAAATTATAAAGTATATCATATCTTTCTTTAATATTTTTAACAAAACTCTCCCAGACAACTAATCCTTTTCTATTTAATTTACTTGTTATAAATCCCTTATCTTCATACAATCTTAAAAACATAAACTTAGCACAATAATTTAGACAAGATTTTTTCAAAAAATAATCACACCACTTTTTTTCATCATATTCAAGATTTTTTCTACTATCAATTCTAATCTTTTTTATTATTCCAATATTGTAATATTCATACTTTATTATAAAAGTTTTAATAAATTTTTCAAGCACAGCAGTTATATAATCTATTTTGTTCAAATGTTCACCTCCTTTGTATATTAAACTAGTCCTCTAATACATAATATTTCTTAATAAATGTAAATGTTATAACACTTCTCTGCTTTATAAAAAACTAATTTGATATTTTAGAAATTTTTATCAAATTGATTGCAAAATAAAAATAAGCCATTTATTTTATAATTTTGTAAATGGCTTATTTACTGTCTACTTATTAATTAAAAAATCAATTATTTTTTCAATAAAAGGTTTATTTTTTTGATTTTTCTCCACTTCTTTTTCTACATTTTTATTTGTATCCTCTTTTTCACTAAAATACTCTGTTAAATTTGATTTAGCTTTTAAATCATTTCCAGATAAAAATTTTTCAATATTATCAATGCCCAATAAAGTTGTATCTGTCATATTTACATATCCAAAAGTAGAAATTTTTTTTAAAATATCAGTATTTTTATATTTTTGACCTATATAATTAATATCATAAAAATCATTTTCTAATAAAAAAGCTTCTCTATACCAATTCACTCCAAAGTCATCAGAATATGTATAATAAATTGTACCATTAAATTTCCATACAATCCATAATTTGTTTTCTATTTGAAAAAATTTATATTTCTGCTTCTCATTTTCTTCCATAAAAATCAAACTAGAAAATTTAAAAAGACTTTCTTCGCTTAAAAAAGAATGAAAAAGACCTGCTTTATTATTATACGTATATAAAATATGAAAATTTAAATTTGAATCTACTAAAAATGATTTAACATCTTTTATTTCTTCATTTAAATTAATTGTCGATAAATTTGTCCAATGTTTATTCCAACTTGAAAAAACTTGAATATTGAAAGTAATTTTTTTTGCTTTTACATTTTTAAATGCAAAATACAAATCACCTTTTTTATCATAATCTATAAAAAATGGAATAGAATTTTTTGTTGGTAAATTTGAATCAATATTACTATATTTCCATTTCAATCCATCATAATATATATATATTATTCTATAAAAATTTTTATTAATTGCATTATTAAAACCGTAAAAAACATGTATTATTCCATCAGTTTCAGCAATTTTTATATAGTCTATTTTATTAAATGAGTTTATAATCTTTTTAAAATCCATCTTATTCCATGTATTATTTGAATAATTAAAATAATACATTTTTCCTTTGGTAGTTATACAAACTAAATGAATTACATCTTTTGAATCTAAACAAATATCATAAGCCAATACATTTTCAATTAACTTTTCTTCTGGCAAATTTTTATTAACGACTTTATAATAAAGACATTGATTTTCAAGAAAAAAATTCCATATTTCACTAGACTGTCTGTGTTTTATCAAATATCTAGTTTTAAGTATATCGTCCATATTATCCCTCCTCAACAAAAGAATACTACTACATGTATATGTATTTAAATTAGCCATAACTACTAATTATTAAAAGTTTTTATAAAAAAGTAACAATAACAATTTTAAAGAATATTATAAAATTATTAGAAAAATAAATTAATATTTATTTCAAAAGGAGGGCTTTATGACTAAAGTCAGTGTTATAATACCTACTTATAATTATGAAAAATTCATTCATAATGCAATAGATAGCATTTTAAATCAAACATTTAAAGACTATGAAATTATCATAGTTGATGACGGTTCAACAGATAATACTGCGGAAATAATAAAAAAATATAATAATGAAAAAATATCATACTTTTATAAAGAAAATAGAGGACCTGCTGCTGCAAGAAATTTAGGTATAAAAAAGGCTAAAGGTGATTATATATGTTTTTTAGATGCTGATGATGCATTTATGCCTGAAAAATTAGAAATTCAAGTCGACATCTTAGATAAAAATAAAAATATTGGGTTAGTATATACTAATTTTTTATATGTAAAAAACAACTTGTCATCAACTTATTATCATTATAGATGTAAAAACTTCAGCTGTCATAAAAATGCACTACAACATTTATGGTATGAAAACTATATAAATACTTCTACTGTAATGACCGTAAAAGAATATCTATTCAAAGTAGGTTTATTCAATGAAAATTATAAGTATGGTGAAGACTTTGACCTTTGGATGAGGTTGGGAAAATATTATGAATTTTTTTGTGTACACAAACCACTAGTCAAAACTAGAAGTCATGACAACAATCTCTGTAAAAGTCTGAGCTGTATAGAAAAATTAAATTATACAAAAAAAATTAGAAATAATATTAAAAAATTCTATGAAAATCAAGGCGGTTATAAAATAAATATGTAAAACTATATACACCTTATTTTCTATTTTTTTGTTTTAAACTTGTATAATTATAATCATTGAACATGTTTATAATTTTATTAAACGTCTTTTTCGACTTTAATTTATCATCCTGCTTATCTATATTTTTATAAATTTTTAAAGCTTCTTCAAATTTTTCATATATCTCAGAATAGTTATTTTTTATTTCAAATAATGAATTCAATATAAGCAATTCTCTATTTTTTAAAGCTTCAAGTTCACGATATATATATATAAATTTATCTGCAATATCTAACATACTTATATTTTTTATTTTTTGTAATTCATTTGTTTCATTTTCTATTTCTTCCTCTTTTCTAGAAAATAAATGCTTAGTTATAGAACTATTTTCAAAATACTCATTTATAGTTTTAAAATAATTTGATATGCTGAATTTTAACATATTATCATTTTCTAAATCATTTATTGTATTAATGTCAATAAATTTTTCTTTAAAAATATCATTATTTTTAAATTTACTGCTCTCATCAATACCAATTATAAAAGGTTTATTAATATCATATCCATAAGCTATAGGTGCTTTAATTATTCTAAAGTTGTCTGAATTTTTTTCAAAAAAAGTAATAGAAATCAATTTATTTCTATCTATATTAATATTAATTTTTTCTATATCTTGCCATATATTATTCATAATGTTATATTGTGCAAAATAAAATATATTATTTTGTTTCCAGATTGCTTTTATAAAATTATTGTCTTGAACTAAAATAAGATGAGTTGCTGCAATATTTTCAAATGGAAATTTTTCAATATTTGTCCATTTTGAAGTTAGTTTCATTTGCATTTCTTTTTTTAAATAAACAATTCTAATATTTTTTTTGAAAATATGAGAATAGACTATATGAACAGTATTATAAGTATCACATAAAATATTAAAATTGATAACATTATTATATTCACCACTAAGTTTTTCAATCATATTCCACTTTTTGTATTTATTATCAAACATTCTGTAAAAAATCTGATTAATTTTTTTATTAACCGACTTATAAATCAAATGGATATTTCCGTAATTATCAATATCTGATTTAAATGAAGGCCTATATTTATCAGCAACTATTTTAGCTATCTCATAATTTTTCCATGATAAATTTCTAATTGAATAATAAATAATACTTGAATACTTATTATCAGAATTAGATTTTTCTGTTTTTAACAACAGTATATGAATATCTTCTTTTACAACATATATTTTTAAATTTGTAAAATCATACAAATTTATATTTAAACTAGTTATAACTTTCTTATTCCATAAATTATATTTATTAGAAAAATAAATCAAATTCCCTGAAAAATCAACACAAATTATATGACAAGTTTCAAAATCATCTATATAAACAGAAAAATTTAAAATATTGTTTGAAATAATACTTTTAATCTTTTTTTCATTTCTATTGATTTCAGAATATAATAAATTATTTGATAAATAGAAATAATAACTATTAAGATTAAACTTGAATAAATACTTTTGTATCTTATGTAATGCCATTTCCAATCCCTCCAATGCAAATATTTTTAAAATTAAGATATTATCTTTTTTAATATCTATGTAAAAAAAAACATTTTATTAGTTTTATATTTAATAATTACATATTTATGATTTTTACCAAAAATTACATGTCGTATTTTGTCGAAAATTCAAGAAATTTTTGATATCATTTATATATAGTTAAAACTATTAATAATAAAAAATATTGGAGGGATAAAATGAAGTACAAAAAATTAATATCTAAAATTACTCTTGGAACTATATTTTCTACTTCAATTTTTTCATTTGCTCTATTAGATACATATGCCTATGAAAGTATATACAGAAAAGGAAATCAAATAGTACGTACATATACATCTTCTTCAAATAATTTCAGCTCTGTAAATACATACAACACCTATTCTTATACTAATTCTAAAGAATATATTTCTAATAATGAAACATATAATAAAAATACTTCTACTTCAAAAATATTGACAAAAACTAATGATTCTATCAATAAAAATGAAAAAATATACATACAAGGCAGTAAAATAATAAGAGTATATGGCACAACTAGCAATTCAAATAATACATATGATAAAAATCTTTCTAAAAATGATACTCCTTCAAATAATAATATAGATAATAATTCATTAAATTTAACAAATGACAGCTTACAAACTAAAATAACAACAAGTTCAAGTAGTACACTTACAGATTACCAAATCAAATCATTAGTATATGAAATGTTAGATTTAATTAATACAGAAAGAAAAAACAATGGATTAAAACCTCTTATATTAGATGAAAAACTCACTTCTGTTGCTCAGCTAAAAGCTAAAGATATGGCTGAAAATAATTATTTATCACACACTTCTCCAACATATGGTAGTGTTTATTCAATGATTAAAAATGCTGACATAAATTATTACAGTGCCGGAGAAAATATAGCAAAAGCTTACAGTATTAAAAGTGCTCATATAAATTTTATGAATTCATGGATACATAGAAAAGCTATACTTTCCCCAAACTTTACACATATTGGAATAGGTATAGATAAACCTCAAAACAGCAATATGTATAAAATCTCAGTAATGTTTATAGAAAAAAATAGAGGGCTTTAAAAATTTTCAGCCCTCTACTTTTTTATGAATCTTTCTCTATAATTTGAACATTAACTTGGTCTGGGAATAAATTTGGATATTCTACGCACAATCCACCCTGCTCAGGATATTCGCAGAATCCAGTTGATAATACACAAAGCTGTACTGGAACTTTAACTTTCTTTTCACAAGTTACACATAATACTACTATTCCGTTTACAGTTATATTACCTTGTTCATCAATTGTAATACTGTTTAATCCTAAAGGTAATATAAAATCACAAAGAATTCCGCAAAATTCTGCTAAAGATGGTTTCATAGCTGCACAAGTCGATGGCATACATAATTTAGCAAATTTTCTCTTTTCAATATCATCAATAGTTACTGCTACACTCTCAGTAATAACAAGTTCTTTTCCATTTGGTCTAATTAAAGTCAATGTTATTGTTATCAAAACTTCTCCTGTAATTATAAGCGTTTCATCAAGTATTATAGGAGTTCCCCTATCTAGTGCATCACATTCTGAAGTATCAATAAAATCTAATGGTATCTGTTCTACTCCACCTGGACCTGTAGGAGTTGGAGTTGGAACAGGCATTCCATTGATACTATTTGTTAAAATAGTAATAGTAGTTCCTGATGAATCTCCTTTAGGTTTTGTCGTACAAGTTACTGTTACACTTTTAATTTTAAAGTTTGGTTTAACTTTTCTTTTTAAAGTAAAAGTTGCTACTTGATCAAATTCATCTTTAAGCACTACTGAATCATAAACTTTCTCCACAAAAATACATTCAGCTTTTATCTTTTCCGGATCATATATTCTTGGAACTATACACCCCGTATTAGCACCACAGCAATTATCATCCTGCTGTTTTACCAAACCTGACCCAGTATAAACATTTTCAGCCATATTAAATTTTACCTCCTTTAGATTTTTATAACTTTATGAGTATAAATTTTTCCACCGTTTTCTTTTAAAAATAAATATTTACATATAATCTATGTCTACTTTAGTATATGAAATACTTTTATTAATCGTTACATACTCATAACATATTTTTTTTTGAATATATTTTTTAAAAAACGAGGAGGTATAAAAATGCCTTTCATCAACTCAACACAGACAATTTTAAGAAAATCTAATGGAGATATATTAAACTTTTATATAATTAATAAAACTCTTTTTCTCAGAAAATTTAAAAATAATAAAGGTTGGGAAAAACATATTGAAATAATTTCCAATATTTCTAGTAGTAATTTAGACATTAAAATTGACAATAACGATAAAATATATGGAATTATATGTACTGATAATGGAAAAGTACTATATATATATACTGATAGTAGTAACAATATAAAATATAATAATCTTTTTAATTTTAATATTAATAAATATCTATTAAAATATCCTGTTATACAAAAAATTAATTCCACATTACATATACTATATTACCTTCTAGACAAAAACTATAAAAATTTATTTGGAATAATACATCATTACTATGATGGTAATAAATGGATAAAAAACAACATAAATATTATCAAAGTTTTTCCAATCATAAACCCATTTATAATCTCATATAATTCTAATATTTTAAATATTTTTTATTTTAATAAAATAAAAAATGCTGAAGAAGTCTTTGTAAATTCCTTTGAAAGTACATCTAAAACTTGGAGTGAAGCAATTCAACTAACTAATAATAGCAAAAAAAAATTATACTTAAATGTTCTAAACAATGATTTGTATTCTCACAATATAATTTGGAGTGAATTTGTAGATGACAATTTAGTTATAAAATATATGAATTGTTCTTTGAAAAAAGAAGAAATTACTTCATCAAAAATTATTGCACTATCAAAACCTTCAAACTGTTCATTTCCAACCTTTATAAAAACTCAAACTGCTCTATGGGCCATTTGGGTTGAAATGGACAAAGTTGTAAGCTGTTATTCCTTTGATAATGGTAAAAACTGGAGTGACTCAAATGTTTATACAGACAGCAGTAAATATAATTTTATTAAATATAAATTTGATACAAATTTTAAAGACGATTTGCAAAACTTTAAAGTTCACTCTATATTTGGAACATATTACCCTAAAATTTCTTTTATCGGTTTTAAAAATTTAAAATTAAAAAATTCTAAGGAATAACATCTTTCATTTGTATATATAAAAAGTTAGATGAAAATCATCTAACTTTTATATATTACTTCATAAATTTTTTTTCTGTTTTTAAAACAATATTTATATACTTTATATATGTCCAATTTCTTTTCTTCTATCTTTTCTATAGAAAATTTCACTATATTTTCATCATAAATTATTAATCCTAAACTACAATGTTTACTCAAATATTTAGGAACATTTATCAGCTTTGGATTATAACCAGACTTTTTCAAAATACTTTCTAAATAATAGGCATGATTTTTCGAATTAAATACTATTAAATAATATTTTGCATTTTGGCCTGCTATCATCAAAATCATTCCTTTAATAATTTTTATATCATTATATTCTATGTTTGCTTTTAAGTTGCTTTACTCTTACTAAAAAATTAAATTTCAATTATTTAATAAATATGTTTTTCAAAAAACAATAACATATATGGAATTTTTTATTCATTTTAAAATATCACCTTTTTACTCAAACTAATAATACATTCATGATACTTATTTTTCTGTTAAGAGAGGAGTTTTTGAATGTGAATGATATTAATGATAAAATATTTATGCTCAATATTAGTCCTATAGGAATAAGTTTAATTAGGGTCAATGAAATAAGCAAAAATTTAAACGTATTTGATACATTTAATATTAATATAGACTTAAACAAAATCCCAAATGCTTCATTCAGTTTTTTTTATAAATATTTAATGGATAGAGTAAGTGAAAAAATTCTTCAAAAAGTAGTAGAAGGAGAAATTTACAATGGAGATTTTATAAAATTAAAACCCATTATAGATAAAAATAGCTCTTACTTAGAAATATCTGTATTTAGACAGCTTTCAAAGATACAAAATATTGAAGATTATATCAAAAATTTTTCAAGACATATTCCTTATACTATTGAAGAAAAAAGAAATGAAATCAAAAATTTACATGATAAATTAAATGAGGCAATTGAAGCAAAAAATATTTTATTATGTAAAGAAATTCTTCAGAAAATAAAATATTTAAGAAATGAATTTATCATATAAAATATAAGGCTCAAGATTTACTTTTCTTGAGCTTTACACTTTTTATTTTTATCTATTAAAAAGTCCTTTGTCCCCGGTAGTATCACTTTAAATAAATTTCTTTTTCTTAAATTTAAAAAATATACTTTTTTAATACCTTTAAATGAATTTTTTATCTTTTTTAATCCCAATCCTGTTTTCATAAATCTATTTTTAGTATCTAGTACTAATAATCGTTCATAAAGCCATTTATTTCTTCTAAAAGGATTTTGTTCATAAATAATATTATTTATTCTATCTTTGTATGAAATAGTTCCGGGATTGCTTATTTCCAATTTGTTTTTTCCAACATATACAACTATTTCTCTCGAATAATCAAAATAATCTCTGTGAACAACCGCATTAGATAAACTTTCTACAATTGGCTCAAATGGATAGCAGATATCTGATAAAATATTTTTTATAAATGCTATTGATTTATCTAATAGACTTACCAAATCTCCTGTAAAATACTTAACTTTTCTTATGCCATTTTCAAAAAATATAACTTTTATTCCCGTATGCGGCAGATAAATTTGAGGATTATTACAAAATAAAAGCAGTCCACCTATTGTAGGAAAATATTCTTCAGTATCTCTATCATAATGAATAATTCCAAGATTATTTAATAAAATTTTATCATCAACACCAGCATTTATATTCATTTTACTAAGATAATTTTGAATTAATTTTTTATCTAAAACATCAATAGCTACATTATAAACTGGCAATTGTTCATTATATATTATTCCAGCATTTTGAAGCATATTAGCTATTTCATCTCTTCTAGCAACATCAGTTGTAGAACCTCTCCTTATATAAAAAGCTCCTGTTTGCCTCATTTGATGAGGTCTTTTATAACTTCTAAATATTGTAATTACAGCTACTGTTTTATTATCTATATCTATGTATTCTACTCTTATATTTATAGGCGGGTCACATCTATTACTGATAATTTGCTGTATTCTCTCTTCATTTATATTTTCAGGTTTTATCCCTACTATTTCTCTAGTCTTATCCTTAACACCTATTATCAAATGTCCTCTTCCGCCTTGACTGTTAGCTATTGCTATAATATCTTTTACTAATTCTTTTTTTCCAGATTCTTGATTTATATTTATTGTTTCCTTATAATCAAGTTTAGGACCTTCCCCTTGTTTTAACAAAGTTCGCAATTTATTTTTATCCATTTGACTACCTTCTTTCGAAAAAATTATCTATTTATACAAAATTATACTATATTTTCAATAATTAATTGAAATCAAAAATTATAAATGTTAATATTATTTTATGATAAAAACATAGAGGTGTTTACTATGGATTTTAAACAACTTGAAACATTTGTTACTCTTGCAAAATTAAAAAGTTTTTCAAAAGCGGCTGAAAAACTCTATTTAACTCAACCTACTATAAGCAACCATATTCAAAATCTTGAAAAAGAATTAAAAACAATACTTGTTAATAGAACTAATAAAAATATAACTTTAACTAAAGCAGGAAAAATTTTATATAAATATGCAGTTAATATTTTAAATCAAAGAGAAACAGCTCTTTTTTGTTTAAATGAATTTAAAGGAAAAATAGAAGGTGTTTTGGAAATTTCTGCAAGCACAATCCCTAGTCAATATTTTTTACCAAGTATACTGTGTAAATTCAACAAAATCTATCCTGATGTAAAATATAATCTTAATAAATATTCAACTGGAGAAGTTATTGAAAAAATTTTGAATGGAGAAATTGATTTTGGTATAGTAGGAGCTAAAAAAGAAATTTCTCAACTTGAATATATAGAAATAATGGATGATAATCTGATAATAATTGCTCCTAAATGCGGAATTTATAAAAATCTACATTCTATTAAAATTAATGATTTATGTAAATACCCTATTATATTAAGAGAAAATACATCTGGCACAAGAAAAATTGTTGAAGAAGAATTAGCTAAACACAACATTTACATAGAAAATTTAAATATCGTCGCTTGTATAGAAAATACTGAAACTATCAAAGAATGTGTAAAAAATGGGCTTGGTATAACTTTTATTTCTGAAAAAGCCGTTTCTTCTGAACTGCATAATAATCTTATAAAAAAAATTCATGTTGAAAATCTAACTCTAAAACGAAAATTTTTCTTTGTATATCACAAAAATAGAGCTCTTTCACCATTAGCCGAAACATTTAAAAACTTTGTTTTAAAGTAATCAAAAAAGATTTAGGCATTTCCTAAATACAATGCCTAAATCTTTTTTATATTATGTTTAAAAGCATATATCGCAGCTTGTGTTCTATCATTAACACCTATTTTCTTAAAAATATTTGAAACATGATTTTTTACCGTTTTTTCACTGATAAATAGTCGCTCTGCAATCTCTTTATTATTCAGTCCTTCAGCTATCAAAGTTATTACTTCATATTCTCTTCTAGTAAGTTTTTCATTTTTTTTATCTTTTTTCAAAGAAATCTTTCCACGCTGTTTGTATTCTCTTACAAATTCAGAAGCTAAACTAGGATGAATATAAGATTCTCCAAAATATACATCTCTTATTGCTTTTACTAAACTACTAGCTTCAGCATCTTTTAACACATATCCTTCAGCTCCAATATTTATTGTTTCAAATAAATATTCTCTATCATCATGTATTGTAAGCATAATTATTTTTATATCTAATCCCATATCCTTAATTCTTCTTAAGGCCTGAATACCATTCATATTAGGCATATTTATATCCATAAGTATCACATCAGGCTTTAATTTTATAGCTTTTTTTAAAGCATCTTCTCCATCAATAGCTAAACCAACTACTTCAATATCATCTTCAATCTCTAATATCTGTTTTAATCCTTGTCTCATCAAAGCATGGTCATCTACAATTAATATTCTTATCTTTTTTTTATCATATGACATAATTTATTTTTCCTCCTCACAGATCGGTATAATTACGCTGATTTTTGTACCTCTTCCAAGTTTACTGTCTATTTCTATCTTACCTCTTAAAAGGTCTACTCTCTCTTTTATACTATACAGCCCAAATCCATTTTGATTATTTATCGAATCTACTTTATCATTCACATCAAAACCTATTCCATTATCTATTATTTTTATGTATATATTTTCTAGTCCTATATCCAATTTTATAATTACATTAGTTGCTTTTGAATGTTTTTTAATATTATTTAAAGCTTCTTGTATAATTCTAAAAATTGTCAATTGTATAATATTTTCCTTTATTTCTCCTTTTTCATCAAATGAAAAATCAACATTAATTCCGCTTTCTCTTTGAAAATTTAATATAAGTCTTTGAATAGTTGGAATAAGCCCAAGATCATCTAATGACATTGGCATTAAATCATAAATTATCCTTCTGATGTCTTTCAAACTATCTCTAACTATACTTTTTAACAGATTAAGCTGTTGCTTTGCTTTTAAAATATCTATATCAATTAACCGTTCACACAGCTCTGCTTTTAAAACCACATTAGCCATAATTTGAGCAGGTCCATCATGTATTTCTCTTGACACTCTTTGCCTTTCTCTTTCTTGTGCTTTAATAATCTTTATGCCCATTAACTGTCTTTGCTGAATATCTTCAAGCTGTTCAAATACATCTTGCAAATCTCCACTTAAATATCCAAGAGCAACTCCAACTTTAGAAGCAAGTGCTTCTGCTTTTTCTACAACCTCTTTTGTTTTTTTTAGTCGCAATTCAAGGCTAGTTCTCTGTTTTACCAGTTCCTGTTCTTCATGTCTTTTTAAAGAAAGATTTACTTGTAAATCTTTAGCCATTTCATAAGCTTTTTTTATATCTTCCTCACTGTATTTATCAAAATTCCTACTTACAGTTAACAATTTTCTCCTACTATTTTTTTCTAATATCGTCAGCTTATCTACTTCATAAATAACTGATTTCAACTTTTCATTTAATTGCATCAATTCTTCTTCTATTTCTCTGCAGTCATTCCTTGCTTTTTCTGCAATTTCAAATATTTCTTTTTTTCCCGATTCTATAGCACCTATAGTCTTTTTTACAACTTCATTTAATGCCTTAATATCTACATATTTAGCCATTTAAACACCTCAAATATTATTTTAAACATGCTTTTAAAAATACATATTAAAAAATTTGTCTATATTTGTCCATATATCTATTATATAAAAGTTTTTTAAAGTATTAAATAGGTATCTATTTCTATATATTAATACCTTATACTAATACAAGCAAAAATAAATAGAATGCGAAAAATTTCACATTCTATATTGTTTCTTTTTAATATAAAAATATTTAATTTAAATTATAATCCTTTATCTTCCATCTATCACATTCTTTAATTAATTCTATTTTATAAGCTATTTTTTCACTGTATGTTTGTCTTAAATTTTCCATTAGCCATTTTACCTCAATATCTGCAGTTGCTTTTTGCCCTTTGATATTTATATTTTCTATACTAACAACATCTACATCTACAATTTTATCCATATCTGTACATTCTTCTTTCAACTTGCTAAAGCTCTCTATATCATACTCTAATAATGGTTTAGCAACTATATTTTTTAAATCTTTTTTAACATTTTCCAAATCAGTTTCATCTGAAAACATACTATTCCACAGTTTTGCTCTCTCTTTAAATAAATCATTTATAATTTCTTTAAATTCATCAGCTTTAATTGCATCAATATTTTGCTTATTTAAATTTACATTCAAATTTTCCGATGCAAAAATAAATTGCTGATTAATTAATATAGAAACTAATAAAAGAAAAAACAACAGTACTCTTTTCATGTCTCGCATCCCCCATATATAGTATTATGGAAAACATTATATACTATAACTCGTGCGAAACATGACTTATACTGTTGTCAAAGCTAAATTTTTTATCAACATTTTCTACTAATTTACTGCATTTCTTCTAATTTTTCTTTTTCCTCATCAGATAAAATCTTTTCTAAATCTAAAAGTATTACTATCTTATCGTCAATCTTTCCAACCCCTGTTATATACTGCCTGTCAACGCCTACAATTATATCAGGAGCCGATTCAATATCTTTTTCATCTATTCTTAAAACTTGTGAAGCCTCATCAACAACAAATCCTACATTTTTATTTCTTATGTTGATTACTATTATTCTAGTATCTGAGTTTATACCTTGACTTTCTATATTAAATCTTTTCTTTAAATTGATTATTGGGATAATCTCTCCTCTTAAATTAATGATACCATCAACAAAATATGGTGCATTTGGTACTTTAATACTCTCTTTAAATTCAGAAATCTCTTTTACTTTCATAATATCTACACCATATTCTTCATTTCCCAATTTAAAAATAACATATTGATTTTCAGCCATCTTTTTCCCCCTCTGGTTTTATATTACTTTCTCACTATTTTAATCGACTCCAATTGCTGTCTAAAATTTTTTCTAAAGGCCTTTATATATTCTTCTCTGAGTTTTTGCTGTTCCATTTTTTCTTCATGCGTTAGTCCAATTTGTTTAGATTTTTTTGCTAAATAGTTTATTCTGTCTATTTTTTCTTTAGAAAGCAATACAACCAACTCCAAATATTTTTTGATTATATATTACCATTTTCTAGCTTCATATGTCAATCAAATATTAATTCAGCTCTCCTAATCTATTTTCTATTTCATCAACTATTTTATGATTTTTTATAAGAAATGCACATTTATTAATATCAATATTCATTATTCTATCCTCATGTAAAGTAGGTACTTCATTTCTAATTATATCATATGCAATCTTTGTACCTTCACCTAAATCATCACTATTTTTAAAATCTATCGCTTGAGCAGCAGCTAAAATTTCTATAGCTAATACATTTATAACATTATCTAATATTTCTTTAGCCTTTCTCGCAGCTATTGTTCCCATACTTACATGGTCCTCTTGATTAGCTGAAGATGGTATTGAATCGACACTTGCTGGATGTGATAATACTTTATTTTCTGACACTAATGCCGCTGCTGCATATTGTGCTATCATAAATCCAGAATTAAGTCCTCCTTTTTCTGTCAAAAATGCTGGCAAACCGCTAAGCTGAGGATTTACTAATCTTTCTATTCTTCTTTCAGATACATTAGCAAGTTCTGACAAAGCTATTCCTAAAAAGTCAAAAGCTAATGCCATTGGCTGTCCATGAAAATTTCCACCTGATAGTACATCTTTTTCATTAGCAAAAATTAAAGGATTATCAGTAGCAGAATTTATTTCTATCTTTACTTTTTCTTCAACATAATTTATAGCATCTCTACTTCCACCATGTATTTGAGGTATACATCTTAATGTATATGGGTCTTGAACTCTTATTTCTCCCTGTCTTGTTGTGAGTTTACTTCCTTTAGTAAGTTTTAAAAGGTTTTTAGCACTATCTCTTTGTCCTTTATGCGGTCTTACCATATTAATTCTCTCGTCAAATGCATCAGTAATACCATTTAAAGCTTCCAAAGTCATAGCTGCACTAATATCAGCCATTTTCATAACTTTTATAGCATCATATACAGTTAATGCTCCTACTGCTGTCATTACCTGTGTACCATTAATTAGTGCCAATCCCTCTTTAGATGTCAATTCAATTGTATCTATACCTGCTCTTTCCATAGCTATTTTTCCAGGCAATCTTTCTCCTTTATATATAGCTTCTCCTTCTCCTAACATCACAAGCACCATATGTGCAAGTGGTGCAAGGTCTCCACTTGAACCTAAAGAACCTTTTTGCGGAATAATAGGGTGAACTCCTTTATTTATCATCTCAACAAGAGTACTTAAAGTTGAAAGTCTTATACCAGAATATCCTTTCACAAGTGCATTAGCTCTGAGGAGCATTATAGCTCTTACTATATCTTCATCAAAAGGTTTTCCTACTCCACATGAATGGCTTATTATTAAATTCCTCTGTAACTGTTTAGTTTCTTCCTTAGATATAGCTATATCGCTAAATTTTCCAAATCCAGTAGTTATACCGTATACTACTTTTTCATTTTCTACAAATTCATCAACTATCCTTCTCGCCTTTTTTACTTTTTCAACTGCCTCATCAGTAAGTTTTACTTCATAATTTTTTCTAGCAACATTAACTATGTCTTTTATTGTTAAATTTTCTCCGTTGATATAAACTATTGACATTTTTTCTCTCCCCTTTATTCGAAAATTTTTATTATTATTACAATATTTATTCTTCGTAAAATTCTTTTTCCCTTCTAAATTTACAAAAAAATTGTAATATATAAAAATTTGTTAGTTGTTTATAGTTTTATTGTATTAAAGCAATAAAAAAAGCAGAAGAAATTTTACCATGTTCTTCTACTTTTTCTTTTTTTGCCTAACTGTACTTTTTTATTTTTTCTATATCTCTTATTATTAAAAGATTTTTCTATTGGTGGTTTTATTAAACACTTTGGACTATAACCTATTAAATCTTCTCTTTTAGCTAGTATTAATGCTTTTTTTACTAAATCATAATTTTTAGGATTTTTATATTGTAATAAAGCTCTCTGCATAGCTTTTTCCATTCTGCTTTTTGCAACATATACGGGTTTCATAGTCCTTGGATCAAGTTCTGTATAGTACATACAAGTTGAAAGTGTACCGGGAGTAGGGTAAAAATCCTGAACCTGCTTTGGATAATAATCTATATCTCTCAAATACTCAGCTAATTCAATTGCCGACTTTATTGTGCTTCCCGGATGACTAGACATTAAATATGGTACTATATACTGTTTTTTTCCTATTTCTTTATTAATTTTATAAAACTTTTTAACAAATTTATCATATACTTTTTTCTCCGGTTTCCCCATTAATTTTAAAACTTCTTTACTTACATGTTCTGGTGCTACTTTTAACTGTCCACTTACATGATATTTACACAACTCTCTTAAAAATTCATCATCTTTATCTGCTAAAATATAATCATATCTAAGTCCAGACCTTATAAAAACTTTTTTAACATTTGGAAGATTTCTCAGTTTTCTTAAGAGTTCAATCAAATCTTTATGGTCTACTTGCAAATTAGTACAAGGCTCTGGGAATAAACACTGCTTATTTTTACAAACACCTTTTTTTAATTGTTTTTCACATGCAGCTTTTCTAAAATTTGCAGTAGGTCCTCCTACATCATGAATATATCCTTTAAAATCTTTATCCTTTATTATTTTTTTTGCTTCTTCAATAATAGATTGATGACTTCGACTAGTTACTATTCTTCCCTGATGAAATGCTAAAGAACAAAAAGAACAATTTCCAAAACATCCTCTTTCGCTTATAATGCTGTATTTTACTTCTTCTACTGCAGGAACTCCTCCATATTTTTTATAGACTGGATGATAATCTCTCACATACGGCAATGAATAAACTCTATCAAATTCTTCTCTACTTAGTGGCATAGCAGGAGGATTTTGCACTAAGTATTTGTCTTTATGACGCTGTACTAACACTTTACCAGTAATTGGGTCCTGCTCTTCATACTGTATTTTAAAAGCCTGTGCATATTTTATTTTATCTTTCTCTATTTCTTCAAAAGAAGGTATTTCTTTATAATCATATATATTTTCTAAATCTTCGACTATATAACAAGTGCCCGGTATATGTCTTATATACTTAATATCTAATCCACTTTTTAAATTCATTGCTATTTCTATTATCTGACTTTCACCCATTCCATAAACTAATAAATCGGCAGTACTATCTACTAAAATTGACCTTCTTACTTTATCACTCCAATAATCATAATGAGCAAATCTCCTTAAACTTGCTTCTATTCCACCTATAATTATTGGCATCTTTTTATAAGCCCTTCTTATTAGATTACAATAAACTATAGTAGCTCTATCTGGTCTTAAACCCATTTTACCTCCAGGAGAATATAAATCTTTTTCCCTAAGCCTCTTACTGACTGTATAATGATTAACCATTGAATCTAAATTACCTGCCGTAACTAAAAATGCATATTTAGGTCTGCCTAATTTTTTTATATCATTTAAATTTGTCCAATCAGGCTGAGGTATTATACCTACTTTAAAACCTATATCTTCTAATAGTCTTGAAATAATTGCTGTTCCAAAACTCGGATGATCCACATAAGCATCTCCACTTACAATTATAAAATCAAGTTGATTCCAACCTCTTCTTTCCATATCTTCTTTATTAATTGGCAGAAAATCTTTTTTATCCATTTTTACCACCTATCATATTATAATTTTATAACTATAAAAATTAATACTATAAATTTTTTCAAACAAATTAGATTTCCAAAAATCGTTATAAAGTAATATTATCAGAGTTTTATGTGGTTTACAATAAATTTATTCAATCGAAATAAACAGCATACATCAAAATGACCTCCGTATTGGAGGTCTAATCATTCTATTCTGTTTTGAATTTCCTTATGTACATCTTCAGGTGTTAATCCCTTTGCTGAAATTATACTACCTTTTGTTTCAGTATTGTGCATACCTAAAAAGTTGCTATTTTGTCCTGATACGACAATAGCATCAAAAGATTTCAAGTTATCTTTATTGCTTTCTAAAGATTCAACTGTATATCCTTGTGTTTCTAAATAACTCTTAACATTTGTCAATGAATTCTCAACAGCTATTCTCTTCAATATTTTCACCTCCTACTTAAATCTAAACTTATTATTAGTCAGTAGGAGTAAAAATATTCTCCATTAAACAAGACTTCGACAGCTATCTCTCTCTATTAATTCATGCGGAAGAACAAATAATGTCTTATCTTCTTCTTCCCCTTTTATCTTTTTAATGATAATTCTTATAGCAACCGCCCCTATATCATAAATAGGCTGTTTTATTGTAGTTAATTTTGGTCTGTACATTGAAGCAAGTTTAATATCATTAAATCCTACAACAGATACATCATCAGGTACTTTAAAACCGTTGTCAATCAAAGCATTCATTGCTCCAATAGCCATATAATCAGAAGTTGCAAATATAGCCGTAGGAAGATTATTATTTTTAATCATTTCTACAACACTATCATATGCCTTTTCTAATTTAAAATCTCCATTTTTAATAAGACTTTCATCTATTTCAATATTATGTTCCTTCAATGCTTTTGTATAACCTTTATATTGATCTACCCCAAAAGCATCATTTCCTATTCCTGTTCTTATAAGAGCTATTTTCTTATGTCCTTTATTTATTAAATAATTTGTCATTTCATATGCTGCACCAAAATGGTCTATACATACGGAAGGTATATTTATATCTGAAGTATTTCTATTTATCATTACTACAGGAATATCTATCTTTTCTAAAAATTCTTTGTGTTCTTTTTTCAAATTCCAAGTCATAAATATTATTCCTTCAACTTGTTTAGATTTTAATAGACTTAAATATTTTAATTCCTGCTCTAACTCTCCATAAGAATTACACAAAAGTATATCATAATTATACATTTTGCCAATTTCTTCTACACCATTTAACATTTCTCCAATAAAATAATTTGAAATATTAGGTACTATAACACCTATTAACTGACTCTTTTTCATAACTAGACTTCTAGCTACAGGATTAGGAGTATATCCTAATTCTTCGATTACCTTCAAAACTCTCTGTCTTATTTCATCACTAACAGGTTTAGAATCATTAATTACTCTTGAAACAGTTGATATAGATACATTAGCTTTTCTAGCTACATCTTTTATAGTTACTGCCATAAAAATCACCTCGAAACAAAATAATATATATTATTAATAGATTTTCAAATTCAAAGACAATTTATGATAAATATTATCATATTTTTAATCATTTTTCTATTTATCCTTTAAAAGACATAAAATAAACTTTTACATCTATAATACTAAATAATTACTTTATTGTCCAAAATTTTAATTGTATTAAATCAAATTTTTTAATAATACAAATTTTTTATTTCAATTTCAATATTTTAAAAGATTTTACCTTTTTGTGTTAAATTTATATTATAATAAGATTGTAATTATTTTTTAATATACTTTTAATATTTGATATTAAAAAACATTCTTCATCTGGAGGAAAAAACAATGAACTATATAAGAAAAATTATCGAATTATTCAGTCAAAATTTTACATTTGTCATAATTCCTCACGACAGCAAAAAAATGAAACAAATTAGTTTAAATAAAGGATTTACATTATTAGTAGTCATAATTTTTCTCTTTTCTTCTATATTTTCCATTAGCTCATCATTTTATCTATATACCCAAAATATATATCTACATAAAAACATAAAAATAAAAGATGATACAATAAAAAATTTAAATACTATTAATAAAGAACAGCAAGCAGAATTAGATAAATTAAAGAATACTTCTAAAATAGTATTTGATAAATTATCCCAATTACATGCTCTTGAAAATAAAGTTAGAAATATGCTAGGACTTAAAAATTCAAAAGAAAATGATAAAATCAAACCCACATCTCGTTCTTTTAATAGAACTATTCTTTTAAATAAAGACTTAACTAATAAAGAATCTATAAATACAATTGCTTCTATTATAGATACTGAAAAAAATAATTATGATAAACTCATCAAAGATATTGACAAGCAGCTTAAATATTTAAACTGCAAACCAAATTTATGGCCAGTTAAAGGAAAAATCACTTCTAAATTCGGCTATAGAATACACCCTTTTTCAAAAAGAAGAGATTTTCATAAAGGCCTAGATATAGCTAATAAAGAAGGTACTAATATATTAGCTGCGGGAAGTGGTATAGTAACTTATTCAGGCTATAATGGAAGTTATGGCAATGTTATAGTTATATCCCATGGATATGGATATAAAAGCGTCTATGCTCATAATAAAATTAATCTAGTTAAAGTAGGAGAAAAAGTAAAAAAAGGACAAGTTATTGCCAAGCTTGGCAATACGGGCAGGAGCACTGGTCCTCATCTGCATTTTGAAATACATTACAACGGTATTCAAATTGACCCACTTAAAATTTTAAATCATAATAATTAATATTTAGGAGGAATAACTATGTTAAAGAAAAAAAATGATATTTCAGCACAAAATTTCGATACCCTCATTGGTAAAAATGCAACTTTTCAAGGCACTTTTAAATCTACTGGCTTATTGAGAATAGATGGTAAATTTGAAGGTGATATAGATGTTAATGGTGATATTATAATTGGTCAAGATGGAATAATCATCGGCAATGCAAAAGCTGTTAATATTGAAATTTCAGGAACTGTTGAAGGAAATGTATTTTGCAGTGAAAGATTAAAAATATGTTCAACTGGTAAACTCATTGGAGATATTGAAGTTGGAAGCTTTGTAGTAGAAGAAAAAGGATTATTTGATGGTAAATGCAAAATGAAAAATGAAGTTTTAAAATTAAAAACTGAAGATTCAAAAAAAATTAAAGCTATTTAGGCGTGTTTTAAACACGCCTCATAATCCAATAAAAATTATACTACTACTAAATTATAAAATTAATAAAATCAAAATTTAAAATCACACATCTTATAATATAGGTCTATAAAACTCCCTATTTTCAAAATAATACTTTTTCTTATCAATATCTAAATATTTTTTCAGCAAGTTATTAAATATATCCATACCTCTCTTTATTTCTTCAGGATATACAGAAGCTATACTAAGTCTTAAAGAATTACTATTTGTTTTAGAAGGATAAAATATACTCCCCGGAACAAAAACTATTTTTTCTTTAATAGCATCTCGATAAAATTCATTTACTGAAATTTTATTAGGTAAATCAATCCAAAAATTAATTCCACCTTTTGGTTTTTCGTAAGAAATTTCATTTGGCAATTCTTCAAGCTTTTCTATCATCACATCAAATCTTTCCTTATAAACCTTCTTCATGTACTTTATATGCTTTTTCCAAATACCTTTTCTAAGATACAAATCAAAAGCTCTCTGAATTAGACTTGAAGTTGAAATATCTGATGTATGTTTAGCTGCAATTATTTCATTTTTAAATCTTAAAGGTACAACAAGAAATCCCAACCTCAAACCCGGCATAAATATTTTTGAAAAACTCTTAATATAAATTACATTTTCATCATTATCCATACTTTTTAAAGTAAAATTATCATCAGTATAAAAATTTAAATCACTTAAATAATCATCTTCAATGATAATTAAATTATTTTTTTTAGCTATTTCTAATAATTTTTTCTTTTTAATTAAACTATGAGAATATCCTGTAGGATTTTGAAAATTTGGCATTGTATATATTGCCTTAGGTTTATATTCTTTTATATATAATTCTAATTTTTCTAAATCTATTCCATCCTTTTTAATTGGCACTTCTACTATTTTAGTACCTCTCGTCTTAAAACTGGCAATAGCTCCTGTGTACGTAGGACTTTCAACTATTATAGTATCACCATAATTAAGTAATACTTTTGCAACTACATCTATCCCCTGTTGTGCTCCTGAAATAATCTGAATATTATCAGTAGAAGTAGTTATTTTATAAAACTTTAAATATTCAACTATACTTTCTCTAAGTGGATAAAATCCCTTACTATCTTGATACCCAAATGCAAATCCTTTATCTCTATCAAGAACTTCATTTAATACATTTTTAAAATCATCAATTGGAAAAAGCTGTGGTGTAGGGGTCGCACTTGCAAAATTTATCATATCATCGCTTATTTGTATCTGTCCCCTGTCCATTAATCTTAAATCCTCATAAATTTCATCCTCAAATTTTTCAAAATTCTCAATTTCTCTATCAAAATTTTGCTGAGGTAGTACAAAAGTTCCGCTGCCAACTCTTTTATAAACGTATTTATTTTTTTCTAATAAATCATAAGCTTTTACAACTGTTACATTGTTAACATCTAATAAATCTGCTAATTTCCTTATAGGAGGAAGTTTTTCATTACTCTTTAAAATTTCTTTTTCAATCATTTCTTTTATTGCATAGAAAAGTTGTATATACATATGTTCTTTTGCATCTCTTGAAAGCTTTATATTGCTATATTTATTTATCATCTGTAATCACCTTGTTCTTTCTTATATTGATTAGTCTTTCCCTTTTAATTATAAAATAAAATATAAATATTTCTACTAAATTTGTAAATTAAAATCTGAAGGATATTCCTTCAGACTAATTAAATATTCATTATTTCTTTAAATTCTCCAGCTTTATTTCTACTTACTGATATTTTAACATTTTCTGCACCATTTAAAACTATTTGAAATGTACCATTAAACCAGTTGTGAATTTCTTTAACTTCATCTAAATTTACTAAAAAACTTCTATGACTTCTAAAAAAATTATATTTTGATAATTTTTCTTCCATTTCACTTAATGTATAATTAGTTGTAAATTGCCCATTTTTAGTTTTTATTATTGTATTTCTACCTACAGTTGTCAAATACAGTATTTCTTTTGGATTTAAAGGAATATATTTGCCATTTTCATATACACAAATCCTATCTATCTTTTCATTTGGCTGATTTAACTTACTTATAAGTTTATTTAATCTCTTTTCTATATCAAAATTAATATTTTCATTTGAAAATAAAAGTTTCAATTTTCTTACAGTCTTTTTTAATCTTTCCTTATTGATAGGTTTTAAAATATAATCTATTGCATTAACTTCAAAAGCTTTTATAGCATACTGATCATATGCAGTTACAAAAACTATTAATGGAATGTGTTCAAATTTTAAAATCTCATTTACTAAATCAAATCCGTCCATACCTGTCATATTTATATCTAAAAAGACTACATCAGGTTTCCTGCTTTTTATCAACTTCAATGCACTTTCTCCATCAGAAGCCTCTCCAATTATATCTAATCCACCTATATCATTAAGAAGATATATTATTTCATCTCTAGCAGGCATTTCATCATCTACAACAATACATTTCATACAATTCCTCCCTTTGTATTAGCTTTTAATTTAGGTATTTTGATATTAATAGTCGTTCCCTTTCCAAGTTCACTTTTTATCTCTAAACCATAAGCCGAACCGTATTTATACTTTAATCTCTTATCAACATTTCTTAGACCTATACAGCTATCATTATCAGTTTCTAAAAATAATTTTTCTAAAATGCTTTTTTCAATTCCAACTCCATTATCAATTACGGATAATTTTACATATTCCCCTTCATCCTTAGCTATTATTTTTATTTCAATACCATCATTTATATTTTTAAGTCCATGCTTCACTGCATTCTCTACAATTGGTTGTAGTATCAACGGAGGAATTTTTATTTTAAGTCCTTCTTCTATATCAAAATCTATTTTTATTTTATCTCCAAATCTGGCATGGACTATTGCCAAATAAGATTTTATATGAAAAATCTCTTTATATATGTCTATTTCATCTTGATTTACTGTCATATTCTGCCTTAAATAATCTCCAAGATGTATTATAAGCTGTCTTGCTTTATCTGGCTTAGTCCTTATAAAAGAAGCTATTGTGTTTAGTGAGTTAAATAAAAAATGAGGATTTATTTGAGCCTGAAGTATTTTTAATTCAGTCTGAACGAGAAGCTTTCTCTGATAATCTATTTTACTGAGTTCAATTTGAGTTGAAAAAAGTTTAGCAAGCCCTTGAGCCAATTTCAAATCTAAACTTGTAATACCCGGTTTTTGAGATTTATATAATTTCAAAGTACCTATTACCTTATCTCTTTCTTTTAAAGGAAAAATAACTGCAGATAATAAACTGCATTTTTCATATTTACATCCTATTTCTTCTTTATTCTTGGCTACTTCATATTTTCCTGATTTTATTACTTTATATGTTAAATCAGTCATAGGTATGCTTCCACTTTTATGATGGTCGCTACCTTCCCCTACATGAGCTAAAATTTTTTCATCATCTGTTATTGCAACTGCATCTATATCTGTCATATCATAGATTATTTGAGCAGTTAATTTTGCAGTTTCAGTATTAAATCCCTTTCTAAGATGCGGTAGTGTCTTATTGGCAATTTTTAAAATTAACTCTGCTTTTTCTGCTGCCACCTGTTCCTTTTCTAAAAAAATTTGTTGAGTTATTCCTATAAATACAGCTATTCCTATTGAATTTACAAATATCATTGGAAACCATATAATTTTTACTAAGCTCAATGCCTGATTAAAAGGTTTAGCAATAACTAAAATAATCATCATTTGAACTATCTCTGAAAATGCCCCCATAATTAAAGCCCAAATCCAATCAGTTTTTACATTATTAAATTTTCTACTGCTATACCCAGCAATCAGTCCTTCAACAACTGTAGATAATCCACAAGCTAATGAAGTAAATCCACCAATATCTATTACCCATCTATGTAGTCCAGCTATAATACCACTTAAAATGCCAACAAAAGGTCCTCCAAGCCACCCAGCAACAAATACTCCTATGACTCTAGAGTTTGCGATAGCATCACTTCCGGGTGCCACACCAATTTTAATCCCAGAATATGTACCAATTATGCCAAATACTCCAAATAAAATAGACATTGAAATTTTATCAACTAATGAAAGGTCTTTTTTTGTAACTAATCTCTTAAACGTTTTATTTTTTGATAATAAAAAAGCTAAAATTATTATTATCCCAGACCTGCTCGTCAAATTTTGAAGCAATTGCAATATCACAATTTACATCTCCTATTAATTTTTTCATTGACACCCTAATTATACCACAATTTGCAAAAGTTATTTTATAATTTAAGCTATTCTTAATTTATCAATCACTAAATTAAAAAGAATATATTCAATATAATATAAAGTCATATTTAACTAAAATTTGAATAATTATAAAAATGTCTAATTGTTATTGTAAAGGGGAAATATTGATTTGAATAGAAATTCATTTATATATAGTACAATAATCTTAGTAATTGCCAATTTCTGTGTTCGTTTTCTTGGTTTTACATACAGAATTTTTCTTTCAAGGTATCTAGGCTCTAAAGGTATAGGATTATATCATCTACTCTTTCACACTTTTTTAATTTTTATTACTATAACTACTTCTGGTATACCTATAGCAGTATCTAAAATTGTAGCACAAAAAAAATCTTCAAAAGATTTTAAAGGATGCCAAGATACATTATTTATAAGTATGTCTTTAGGTATTTTTCTCTCTTTTTTGATTTCTATATTGCTCATTAAAAATACAAATTTTATTATAAAATATCTCTTGCAAAATAATAAATTATATGAAAGTCTACTATCTTTACTACCTGCTATAATAATAGTAACTTTATCATCAATTTTAAGAAGCTATTACTATGGTATAAAAAATGTAAAACCTGTAGCAGTATCTCAAATTTTAGAACAAGTTATAAGAATTATATTCGTAATAGGAATTTTGCACTTTTCAAAAATTATAAATATAAAATATTCTGTAACTATTGCCACATTGGGTATTTTTATAGGAGAGTTTGGAGGTCTTTTATACTTAATCTCCAAATTTGAAAGACATGAAAATTACGAAATTTATCAAAAAAAATACTCTAAACTTCAAAGTATATCTATTTTTTCTAATATAGTAATTATTTCTTTTCCCATTACAATTGCAAGATTTATATCTGTTTTAATGCAATCAATTAACATGTTTATTGTCCCTCAAAGACTTCAAATGGCAGGATATAACCTCAATCAGTCAGTTGCAACTTTTGGAGAAGTAGTAGGTATGACCCTGCCTCTATTATTTCTTCCTTTTATCGTAACTTCAGCTATTGTAGTTAATATTATTCCTAACATTTCAGAAGAAAAAATACATAAGAAATGGAATAATATTAATATAAAATCAATATTAGCTGTAAGAATTGCAATACTTATAGCTGTACCAATAGGATTTGTCTTCTTCTTTTTTTCCAGACCAATATGTACCTTTTTATATGATAAACCAAATATCGACATATATCTTAAATATCTATCTTTTACAGTTGTTTTTTTAAGTCTTCAGCACATTATATCTGGAATACTTCATGGAATGGGAAAACAAGTAATTACTACTATTACTCATTTAATTGGTATGTCAGTTCACTTTACATGTATATATTTTTTGATACCTGATTCTAAAATAGGAATTATAGGCTTTCATATAGGTTTTTTCTTTTCAACTTTTATTACATTTATTTTAAATCTTCTTTTTCTTAAAAAATATATTCCTTTAAAGCTAAACTTATTTAATCATATCATAAAACCTGTTTTGGCTTCTTGTATAATGACTATATCAATGAAATTATGTTATATTATATTATTAAAAAAACTAATACCAATAAAAATTACTATAATTATAACTACCCTAATAGGCAGTATAATCTACTTAACCTTAATTTTAATAACAAAATGTATAAAAATCAAAACTATTAATTTTGTAATTTTTGGCAAATAAAAATATATGCAAAAATAATTAACCCAAGATGCCGTATCCTTGTAAATTCACACCCGGTATCACCTAGGTGGGTGTCCTATTCTATGCTTTTGACTTCCACTTATTATTTTAATTGTTTGTGGCCTGTCATACACATAGAAACCCGAACTCCCGGATGTTTGCTGGTGGTTGAATTTCAAGGAATCACGAACATCTCAGGCTCTTTACTAAATATATTATAACTCAAATCCATTGAAAATAAAAGTCCTATTTCTCAACTATGCTGCGTACATTCTTAACTATAATATCTACTGTCCCATCACCATTTCTCTTTATATTAAATTTCATCATATCATCAAAATCTTCAAATATACCTTTAATTTCAAAACCGGTATCCGTTTTTATCACTTTCTTATTCATCTTTTTATTAACCCAACTCTTATCGATTTCAAATGGTTGAGCCGGGTCTATCCCTTGCTCTTCAAAATTTAAAATAAATTTTTCTCTTATACTTTCATCATCTTTAAAAATATTTTCAGATATCTTCTGTATATCAACTTCTATATCATTCTTTAAAACATTATTAACTTCTTCTCTAACTTCAAGTGCTTTTTCCAAATCTTCTTTTAAATTTTTTCTAGTCCACTTTTCAACGGCTTTTTTTAACATTTTGGTTTTATATTTATTGTCAATAATTATTTCACTATTTAAAAATTCATCTATAAAAAATCTTGCTATTTCACTATCTTGTGAATAATTTTGCTTATCTAATACAATCATATCATAATCATTTTCATCATTTAAATTTCTTATAAAAGCACATTTTTGCAGTTTTTGATTTAAACCCGGTAGTCCTATATCTTGGGGAATTATAGATACTTTAAAATAATTTTCAATATATTCTATTTCATGCACAAATGATTTTTGGTAATCTAATTTTAATATACCTATATATTTTGAATCATTTGAAGAAAATATACATACAACTAAATCACATGAAGATATGTTATTATTTGTCTTCATTATTCTAAACATTCGATTTGCTATCTTTTTTGATGCTTCAATAAAATTTTCTTCATTATCAAATATCTCTTTACAAGCCTCCATTACACTATTCTTTCCTAATCTAAATTTTGCCTTTCTATTGTCATCATCTCTTAAAGATTTAATTATATGCTTTACTAAAAATTCATGTATTTCTTCATCTATTTCTTGTTCAATTTCACCTAAAATTGGAGTATCGCTATTATTATCTAAAATGTGAACGATTGCTCTTTCAACTATAATAGATTCTATATCCTGCATAGAATTACTCCTCTCAAAATACTTAATATGATATAATGAAATAAGATTTTTTTCCGAAATATATTATATAGGAAAAGAATATATTATTCTACTTTTAAAATAATGAGGTGAAAAAATGCCTTTAAAAATTTCTGATATTAATAATAAAAATAGATTTAATTCCATAGTAACTAAAGAAAATACAAAAATTGCAAAAAATACTAATAACAACTTTTCATTGACTTTTAATAAATTATATGGAGATTCTATTCAAGAAAAGTTACAAAATCTCTTAACTCAAATTGACAGTCAGGCTAGTAAAATAGAAAAAAAATTTGAATTAAGTGAAGTTTTAAAATACAAAAAATTAGTAAAAGAATTTTTAAATATTGCAGTAAATAATTCTCATAAATTCTCTAAAGAAAGTTTTTTAGACAGACGTGGCAGACACAGAGTCATGTCTTTAATAAAAAAAGTAGACAACGAACTAGAAGACCTTACAAAAAAATTTTTACAAAAAGAAAAATCCAATTTAAGCATTTTAAAAAAGTTAGATGAAATACGTGGATTGTTAATAGACATATTTATGTAATATAGGGGAGAATTCATTCCCCCCTCAACTTTTGTAATAACTGTTTTATATCTACTGGAATTTCAGCTCTTACAAAAATTTCTTTTTGAGTTCTAGGTTGCAAAAATTTTAAGCTTTCGGCATGTAAAGCTTGTCTGCTAATTAAATTATTACTATCTGTATCACCATACAATTTATCTCCAACAAGTGGATGTCCTATATGTTTCATATGTACTCTTATTTGATGTGTTCTTCCCGTTTCTAATTTTAATCTTACTAAAGTAGCATTTTTAAATCTTTCAATTACTTCATAATGAGTAATTGACCTCTGTCCACTTTCAATAACTTTTCTAATCATGGGTTCATCACCACTTAATCCAATTTTTTCATCTATAGTTCCAAAATCTTTTTCAATTACTCCTCTTACAACTGCAATATAACTCTTCTCGACTATATTATTTTGCATTTGTTTAGATAAAATCTGCTGTGCAAAAGGATTTTTAGCTATCATTAAAAGTCCAGATGTATCCCTGTCAAGTCTATTAATAAATCTGATTTTAAATGTTTCTTTTCTATTTAAAAGCAGATTTGCTATACCATTTGCAATTGTATTATCTGGATGGCTCTTAGTAGGATGAACAACTATATAGGGTTGTTTATTAATAATTAACAAATCAACATCTTCATATACTACATCTATTGGAATATTTTGAGGCTCAAATTTATTTTTTTCATCTTCCATGATTACTTTTACTACATCACCTTCTCTTAGTCTGCTATCTAAAGATATATTATTATCATTTACAAATATTTTTTTATTTCTTTTAGCTTTTCTAGTTAATCTACCCGATAATTTCATTTTTTTATACAGTATATCTCTCAATGTCATTCCACTTTCTTCAGTATTGACTTTATATATTAAAGTACTGCTATCTTCTATATTATTCATATTATCACTCTCCAATCATTTTTATAAATTTTGAAGGAATTTTTTAATTATTCCAGAATAATACTAAAGATAAATAATTATTCTTGAAAAAGGAGTATAAATATGGAGCAAAATTATAGAGCAATCAACATAGTATCAAACAACAAACCTCTTTCACTTGAAACAGCTAGAATTCTTAAATACAAATTAGAAAAAAACGACTTCATTGTACCCGATGTATTCGATTATAATGCAGAATTAATTATTTGTATAGGGGGAGACGGCTCTTTTCTCAGAACCGTTCATAAATATGGTTTTCCAAACATACCCATCGTAGGTATTAATACCGGTCATTTAGGTTTTTTTCAGGAATTATCTCCCTATGAATTAGATGAATTTATCTATAAATACAAAAGAGGCGAATATTTTATTGATAAGATAAATCCCGTTGAAGGAATTATTTGTACAAGAAAAAGCTGTATTGAAATACTTGGAATTAACGAAATAGTAATTAAAGGAGATAAATCTACTACCATCCACTTAAATTTATCTTTAGATAAAAGTTTTTTAGAAAAATTTAGTGGAGATGGTATACTTATTTCTACACCTACAGGCAGTACTGCTTATAATTATTCCTTGGGCGGAAGCATTGTAGACCCAAGACTAAACCTCATGCAAATTACACCTATAGCTCCAATTAATACTACAGCCTATAGGTCCTTTACATCAAGTATTGTTGTTCCTAAATATTCTACAATTAAAATTCATCCAGAATATAGATATGAAAATTCTATTTTAATTATCAGTGATGGTATGGAATACAGATATAGTTCTATTGTAGAAATACAAATTAAATTATCAGAATTAGAAATACAACTTATGAGATTAAAAGAATATAACTTTTGGAATAGAGTAAAAGAAAAATTTTTATAACAAAAATAAAGGCATTAACTTTTACTACTTTAGGTTAATGCCTTTACTAATTATATTTCATACTCTAATATTAAAAATGTACTTGTTGCTTCTTCTTTTATCAATATGTAATGTTTAAAATTCAAATCACAAAATTCTATTATTTCCTTTACATCTACATTTCTACTTTTTATATCTAAAATATTAACCGAAACCTCTATCCATCCATTTCTAATCAAAGATTTTTCTGCTTTTTTACTTATTAATTCTTTTGGAACTGAACCAAAGACATTTCCCTTAATAGTTTTATGTTCTGTCCAAAATTTATTATGTATATCTAAAATACCTGCCTCCTTTAACTCATTAGTTCTTTCTTTGCTAAATTCTAATAAATAATCACCTTCATAATAATTTTTTTTCTTTACAGGCTTATACATAAAATCTATTCTATTTATTATTTTACAATCAATTTTTATAAAGTTAGTTTTTTCTTTTATAGAACTATCTAATAAATTTTTCTTTAATCTTTTTAAAATAAATATCATCTCATCAACACTTTCAATTGCTCTGCTTCTATCACTGCAATGAATATTTTTTTCAAATTCTATTAAAGCTCTTTTTAAAGCATAAACCTCTTGCTCCATCAATTTTCCCTCCACTAATTAACACCTAAAGTATCTACTTTTTTAAATATAAGATGTTAACAAATATTTAAATTAAAATAAATCTATTTTTTATATTTACATGTAAATCATAAATTAAAATAAAAAATGTAAAATTAGCATAATTTCGTCTATAAATAAAAAATATAATATATGAAAAAATACGTTAAAATAAATATATTCCGTATTTATTTTACTATTTTACTATCATTATAGCAGAGAAAAGTAATTCTATAAATCAAATATATATAATATAAAAGTCCCAAATAAAATGTTAAAATATATTTTATCATAAAAAAACTATTTGTAGAAAAATGCAATATACACATTAAAAAATTTACGGAAAGGAGTTAAAAGACTATTTATGAAAAAGGCTGTTTTTTTAGATAGAGATGGTGTGATTAATGATAATTCTATTCCTGTAAATAAACCTGAAGATTTAAAAATTTATCCTTGGACTTCAGAGGCCATATCAAAGTTAAATAAAGCAGGTTATTATGTCTTTGTTATTACTAATCAAGGTGGAATAGAGATGGGATATTTTACTGAAAACGATTTAAAAAATATTCACAATAAAATGATTAAAGAAATAAATCTTGGTGGAGGTATTATAGACGATATAGAATATTGTCCGCATTTTAAAACTAAATGCGAATGTAGAAAGCCTTCTTCTGGTATGATAATTAAATTAGCTAAAAAATATAATATCAAATTAAGTCAATCATACATGATAGGTGATAGAGATGTAGATATTGAAGCTGGTATTAATGCAGGGTGTAAAACAATAAAAATTGGAGAAAATTATAAAAGAGCTGACTATACTGCTAAAAATCTTTTAGAAGCAGTTAATATTATACTAAAAAAATAAATATAAAACATGCCATTTAAAACTAAAATAAAAAATTTATTAATATGTTAAATTTTGCAGTCATATAAATGGAGGAATTATAATGAATATATTATTTTTCACCGTTTCTGCTGGAGAAGGTCATAATCAGGTAGCTAAGACTTTATCAGAAGCAATTTATAAGACAGGTAAAAATCATAATGTCAAAATAATTGATACTTTTAATTATATAAATTCAAATTTACATAAATTTTTAATGAAAAGTTACATACGTTCTATCAAATATATACCTGAACTTTATGGTTATTTTTATAAAAAAACTGAAGAAATAGATAGCTCCCTACACGATTTTGGAGAATTAATCAATAAAATATTTATCTCACGAAAATTATCTAAACTTTTATCTGATTTTAAACCTGACATCATAGTTTGTACTCATCCCTTTCCTGCTGAAGCTCTTTCAGTTTTAAAGCGCAAAAATTCTATATCTGTACCAATAATAACCACATTAACTGATTATACACTGCATCCAATATGGATAAATAAAGAAATTGATTATTATATTATTTCATCTGAAGTATTTAAGTATGAACTAGATTTTTGGAATATTAATCCAAGTAAGGCAAAATTTTTCGGAATACCTGTAAGGGAACGTTTTTATTTGAAATTAGACAGAGAAAAACTCTGCAGCAAATTTAATATAAAAAATATATTTACTGCTCTCTTAATGGGCGGTGGTCTAGGATTAGGCAACATCATACAAACTCTGGATTATTTACTCAACTACAAAATAGACATACAAATAATAGTTATTACTGGCAAAAATCAAGAACTCTATAAAAAGCTAAATGAAAAGTATGTAAAAAATAGTAAATACAAAAACTTAAGAGTTTTTGGCTTCGTATCAAACATTGATGAAATTATGAGTGTTTCAGATATAATTATTACAAAACCGGGTGGTATAACTATTACAGAAGCCTTGATAAAGGAACTGCCTATAATTATAACCTCTAACTTACCGGGACAAGAAGAAAGAAATACTGAATTTATTTTAAATAATGGAATAGGAATGTTAGCTACAAATCCAAACACTCTAATTTCAAGTATAAATATATTAAAAGACAATAGAGAAAAATATAATTTTATAAAATACAATATGTCAAAACTAAAAAAGCCAAATGCAACTAAAGACATTGTAAATTTTATTTTAAGTAAAGAAAATATGACCTCAACATCTTGATATAATTCATAAAAAATAAAGCAGCAAAAGAAAATAACCTTTGCTGCCTTAATCATAGATTAACTATCCTAAAATATGATATCCACAATCAACATGAATATTTTCACCAGTTATACCTGTTCCCAAATCACTGCAAAGGAATAATGCAGTATTAGCTATTTCTTCTGTTTTAACAGTTCTCTTCATTGGAGATACATTTTCAAATTCTTTTAACATTTGATTAAACCCTTTTACTCCTTTAGCAGCAAGAGTTTTTATAGGTCCAGCAGAAATAGAATTTACCGTAATATTTTCAGGTCCTAAATCAACTGCTAAATATCTAACACTTGCTTCAAGTGCAGCTTTTGCAACTCCCATTACGTTATAATTCTTTACTGCTCTCTCTGAACCTAAATATGTAAGAGTTACTATGCTCCCACCTTCAGTCATAAGAGGCTTTGCATTTCTAGCTACTGCAACTAATGAATATGCACTAATATCCTGTGCCATATGATATCCTTCTCTAGAAGTATTATAATAATTACCTTGTAATTCTTCTTTTTTAGCATGAGCTATGCTATGAACCACTCCATGTAAAACTCCAAATTTTTCCTTTAAATTCAAAAAAGCATTTTCTATATCTTCATCTTTAGTTACATCACATGAAATAAGCAAATGATTATCAATTCCTTCTTCTTCCAATAATTTCAATAAACTTTCCTTGCTTTTATCACCATAATATGTAAAAGCAAGATTTGCCCCTTCCTTATGAAATTTTTGAGCAATTCCCCATGCTATACTCCACTTATTTGCTACACCCATAATTAAAATATTTTTATCTTTAAGTAAATTTCCCATTATCAAAATCCTCCTCTCATAGACACAAATAAATTATACTATATATAAAACAAAAAACAATATTCCTTATTTTTTATTTAATCTTAATCCAATATATTTTTTATCTGCTGAACTACATAATCAATATCATCTCTACTGACATCATTATTTGTAACAAATCTATATTCTCCATTTTCTTTTCCATTAATCTTTATATTTTTTTCAAGCAATTTATTTATAAAATTCTTTTCTTCAATAATATCATCTGATATCTTAAAAAATACCATATTTATGTCGTTTTTATCAAATCTTACTTCTATTTTATCTATTTCAGAAAGTTTTTCAGCCAAATATTTTGCATTTTTATGGTCTTCTTCCAATCTATCTATCATAGTATCAAGAGCTACAATACCAGCAGCTGCTATTATACCTGCCTGTCTTAATCCTCCACCCATCAGTTTTCTATTTTTTCTAGCTTTCTCAATAAATTCTTTACTTCCTGCTAAAATTGAACCTACTGGTGCACAAAGTCCTTTTGAAAGACAGAACATTACACTATCTGCATACTTTGTTATCTCTTTAACATCAACATTAAGTGCTTTTGCTGCATTAAAAACTCTTGCACCATCTAAATGAACTGGTATATTATTTTTCTTAGCTATTTCACTAATTTCAGACATATTATCTAAACCAATAACTGTACCACAAGAATGTGCATTTTCAATACAAATTAGTCCAGTCCTTGGAAAATGTATATTTTCTTCCCTTATAGCTCTTTCTACATCTTTTATAGACATTCTTCCATTTCTACCTTCAATATTTCTAAGCTGTACTCCGGCAATTACAGCAGCTGCTCCTACTTCATGCATTACTATATGAGAATTTGCTTCAACTATAATTTCATCTCCTCTATTAGTATGTGTCAAAATTGCCAGCTGATTGCCAAATATACCACTTGGTACAAATAAAGCATCTTCTTTTCCAACTATATCAGCTGCTTTTTCTTCAAGTTTTTTTACTGTTGGGTCATCTCCATATCCATCATCACCAACAGGTGCACTTGCCATAGCTTGTCTCATCTCATCAGTAGGCATGGTAACAGTATCACTTCTTAAATCAATCATTTTTTTCATAGTAATTCCTCCATTTGCTTTAGTATATTTCTTTTATTTTAAAACAAATCAATATATATTTCAAAAATTTTATGTTTGTTTAAGTTTTATTAATTAAAAATATTGGTATATTAATATTTAAAATATATAATAAATATAGTATTTATCAAAATTATAAGCAGGAGGCTTTATAAGCATGAACAGCATTATAGTCTTCAAATTATTATCAATAATAGCAATAATCACAATAATTTATATTCTGTTCATCAAGTCGTTTGTTTTACTACTGCCATTTATTTTTGGCTGGCTAATTTCCATCTTGATAGAACCTTTAGTAAATTTTATGAATAAAAAGTTAAAACTTTATAGAGGTATATCCTCTTTCATTTCTTTAATTTTATTTATATTTACTGCAGGACTTTTTATAGCTTTTATAGGCGGTTTAATAATTTCTGAAATAACTAATTTATCAGATAGTTTACCTTTTATAAAAGAACAACTGAATAATTATGCATATATAATCATAAATAAATCTCATTCCTTTTTCATAAATATACCGCCTAACATAATAAACTATATTAATAAATCATTAGGTACTATATTAAATAATTTTTCTTCTGTAGTTGGAATTGTAGCTTCATCAACTATCAATTTTATTAGCATTATACCAAATATACTGCTATTTATTTTAGTCAGCCTAATTTCTGCATTCTTTTTTTCAAAAGATAAAGATAAAATATACAATTTTTTAAAAAGACAACTACCATCTAACCTACATAAAAGCAAAATTGTAAAAGTAATAAAAGTAATAAAAGAAGATTTGCTATTTGCAATATTTGGATATATAAAAGCTCAGTTTATTCTTATGATATTTACTTTTGTAGAAAGTGTTATAGGTTTAACTATTCTCGGTATAGATTATTCCATATTAATTGCTTTAATAGTTTCTGTTATAGATGTTCTTCCATTTTTTGGTTCAGGTGCAGTATATATACCTTGGGCAATATTCAGCTTACTGTCAGAAAATTTTAAAGAAGCAATTTTCTTAATCGCTCTGTACTTAATAATTACACTCGTTAGACAAACTTTAGAACCTAAAATATTAAGTACTCAAATAGGCTTATATCCACTCGTAACCCTTATGGCTATATACATTGGATTAAAAGTTTTCGGTTTTATGGGAATATTCTTAGGTCCATTTATCGTAATTATATTCATAGCTTTTCAAAAAGCAGGATTGATACCAAAATTTAAAGATTTCAATAATAATTAATGAAAAAAGCATCTTTGATGATGCTTTTTTTAAGTCTAAATTTATAAAAATTATTATGCCTAATCCCAAATATTTTTTAATTTATAAAAGATAATCTTATGTATTATTCCGAATTTTTTTCGTGCAAACGTTTCTTTTTTACGATGTTTTATTTACATTTTTGTCACATATGATATAATTATTCAAAATAGCGAAAATATATTAAGGGGTGAAGACATGAACAATTTACTCTATTTTATCCCACCAGAAAAACATAACAGTGATGACTTAATATTACTTCTCAACAGTCATCCTGAAATTAAATTTGTATCTCTTGTTGCAGTTGACTTAGGTAATAATCATACTGATGAAAAAATCCCAATTGAAATCTTTAAAAAAGATATAGAAAATTTCTTGAACAGCGGTGTACAAACTGACGGTTCAAGTGTTTTTCTACCTAAAATTGCAGAACTTAATAATGCAAAAGTAGATATAATTCCAGATTTAAATGTAAAATGGTTTATTGATTACAACCATGACAATATTGACCCTGATACAAATTTACCTATCGGTACATTAATCATACCTTCATATTTAGTACATGATGAAAAATATGTAGGTTCTCGTTCAGTACTAAAATCTGCCATATCTAACTTTAAAAGTCAAATGATTAATCTATTTAAAACAAATTCTCATCTTTTAAAGGAATTTGGCATCAACTCTACTGATAATATCGAAGACGTTATATTAACTACTGCAACAGAACTTGAATTTTGGGTACAAACTCCGGGTGATAAAGCAGATATTGAAAACCTATCTACATCTCAAATCCTTAAAGAACAGTACTGGAAACGCACAATAGGTCCAGTTCGCACTGCTCTTGAAAAATCCTTAGAACTGCTAAATAAATATGACTTTGAAGCAGAAATGGGTCATAAAGAAGTAGGTGGTATTCCTTCTTCTTTAAATAAAGATGGTCGTTTTACACATATAATGGAACAATTAGAAATTGACTGGAAATATAGTACTGCCATGCAAACTGCTGATAATGAATTAATGGCTAAAAATATAATTAAAGATATTTTTGTTAGACATGGTCTTGATGTTACTTTTTTGGCAAAACCAATCGAAGGTGTTGCAGGAAGTGGAGAACACACTCACGTTGGTGTAGCAGTTAAATTAAAAGATGGTAAAATCATAAATCTATTTACCCCTTCTGACATGAATAAGTATTATTTAAGTTCTATCGGTTGGGGTGCTTTAATGGGACTTCTCAAAAATTATGAAGTAGTAAATCCTTTTATTACTTCTTCAAATGATGCACTTAACAGATTAAAACCAGGATTTGAAGCTCCTGTCTGTATAGTTTCATCAATAGGACATAAAGTAGAAATACCATCTAGAAACCGCACCGTTTTAGCTGGATTAATTAGAGACCATAATAATCCTCTAGCTACTAGATTTGAAATTAGATCACCAAATCCTACTACTAATACTTATTTAGCTACTGCTGCTATCTATCAAGCTATGCTAGATGGAATAAAAAATATAATTTCAGCAAATAAGACAAATGAAGAACTTTTAAAAGAATTTTCTAAAAGTGTCGGTGAAGAAGGTTTTTATCTTGAAAAAGATAGAGCTTATAGAAGTGAAGAAGATGTATTTGAACATTATACTGAAGAAGAAAGAAATAAATTATTTGGAATTCCTCCTGCAACTGTCTGGGAAAATATAAAAAATTTAGATGTATACAAAGATAAGGTAAAAATCTTAAATGATGGTAATGTATTTACAAAAAATATTATTGAATCTTTTAAAACAAGTATCTTAATTCAATGGACTACCGAACTTAAAAACAGAATTATTCCAAGTAATATGGAATTAGTTAGAAGCTGTAAAAAACTTCACGACAGCAATACTGCTACTGACCTAGATGTCGTAAATTGGGAAAAAATAAATGAAATCAGATATGAACTAATGAAGGACAGTTTAAATAAAAAATCATTATTTACTAAAATAAGAGAAGCGATAGATAATAAACAGTATGATTTAGTATCATCTCTTCAATTAGAAATGAATAATAAAATACAATTATTAAAAGAATTATACCTCCAATATAAGAAAAACCTTTTTGAAATAATAGAATAATAAGATATTTTACTAAAAGTTTCTTTAAAATGAAGAAACTTTTAGTTATTTTTTGGCAAAATATGCTTATAAATTTTTATTAGAATATTACACTATATGCTGGATAAAATATTTTTAAAAATTAATATATCACTCTTCCTTGAGGTGATAAAATGAATTTTCTAAACATAGAAGAAATAAAAAATTTTTCTGTAAACAATATTAATTTAGGTCTTAAACCTTTTATTTCATCTCTTATTATTCTAATAGTTTCTGTAATTTTAATTAAATTAGTTATGATAATAACTCAAAAAATAATTAATATAACTAAATTCAATGAACAAAGAGAAAAGACAATTAAAAGCATTATAGACTCTGTTGCTGCATATTTCATTCTCACATTTGCCGTATTGACAATATTAAGTGAATTTGGATTAATAAAAAAAGCAACTGTACTTACTGGAGCAGGTATTTTAACTTTAATTGCTGGTTTTGGAGCTCAAAATCTCATAAAAGATGTAATAAATGGATTTTTTATATTATTCGAAAGACAAATGAAAGTTGGAGATTTTGTAGGAATAAATGAAAGTTACTATGGAACTGTTGAAGAAATTGGCCTTAGAGCTACAGCCATAAGAGAGTGGACACTCAGAAAAATATATATTCCTAATGGAGAAATAAAAACTTTAAAAAACTTTTATAAAGACAAAGCTAGAGTAATCGTAGAAGTAATTATTCCATTTGAAGAAAATCATGATGAAGTAAAAAAAGCTCTAATTGATGTCTGTTCTATAATAAATGAAAAATACAGCGACAAATTGTATAAAATTGGCAATACCAATTATTCTGAATTTAATCTACTCGGCATTACATCTTTAGATGGAAAATATGGAGGTGCAAAATACGTCATAACCGGTGTAGTTTTACCTCATCATCAATGGTTTATGAGAAATCGTACATATGAAATGATTTTACAAACTTTAAATGAAAGGAAAATTAAGATAGGCTATCCAAAATTTTGGCTTTATGAAAACAGTAAATAACTGCAAAAATAGGACAACAAAATAAGACAAAGTAGGTCCTATTTTGACAAAGTAAATACTTCAATGACTATAAAAAACTTGGTTTTATGGACAACTATCTAAAGCCACTGCAAAATAGAAAAATCTAACCTATAGGGGGTTAGATTTATACTTTGCAATTTTAGATAAATCCATGACACCCCTTCCCTCCGAAGGTTTACTGTCTTGCTGAACATAGGCAGGTTTCCTGACTCACACTTCACCTTACTCCCTCGCCTTCCCATACTATAATAATATGGTGGCATTATGAGGTTTCATCCATGTTCACAGTAGCGGGGGCTGTGACGGATTCTCACCGTCTTCCCTTTTACCCTCTCATGAGGCACCTACGTTCTTATTTTGTTGTCCTAAAAAGATTGTACCATTTTTTCCATGAAAAAACAACTACTTAAATATTTATTTCTAATAAAATATTAAGTTTTATTTTTTAATTTGATAATTTCTATATTTTCTAAATAATTTGTTATTTACTTTTTTGATTTTAAGAAAATATTTAAATATTACTACTTATAGTAAATGTATTGATTTTATCGTAAAACAATGTATAATTATTATCGTTAATTTAGTAACACAATTTAATAAGAGGAGAAGGAGGAAAACGATGTCAACAAATGTAAAATCTAAAAACAAATTAACTTTAGTTTCATTAGTACTAATGATTTTTACTTCTGTATTTGGTTTTGCTAATATGCCAAGAGCTTTTTATCTAATGGGCTATGCTGCTATTCCTTGGTATGTTTTATCTGCTCTAACTTTCTTTGTTCCTTTTGCATTTATGATGGCTGAATACGGTGCAGCTTTTAAAAATGAGACAGGTGGAATTTATTCGTGGATGTCAAAATCAGTAGGTCCTAAATATGCTTTTATAGGTACTTTTATGTGGTATGCTTCTTATATAATTTGGATGGTAAACGTTGGTTCATCTATATGGATTGTATTTTCTACTGCAATATTTGGAACAGATACAACTTCAAGTTGGTCAATATTTGGTTTAAGTTCTACTCAAACATTAGGAATTTTAGGTGTTATGTGGATATTATTAGTAACATATATATCAACTAAAGGATTGGAAAAAATTAAAAAAATAACTTCTATAGGTGGTACAGCAGTAGCATTGTTAAATATAGTTTTATTATTAGGTGCAATTGCTGTATTAGTAGGCAACGGTGGACAATTGGCACAGCCAATTAATTCTATTAAATCTTTTACTAATTCACCTAATCCCGATTTTCAAAATATCATTGCAATACTAGGCTTTTTAGTGTTTGCTATATTTGCATATGGCGGAACTGAAGTTACTGGAGGTTTAGTTGATCAAACTGAAAATCCAGAAAAAACTTTCCCTAAAGGTATAACTATTGCTGCAATTGTTATTTCAGTTGGATATGCTATAGGTATATTCTTTATAGGAATTTTTACTAATTTTAGTGAAGTTTTAAATAGTGAAAGTGTAAATATGGGTAATGTAGCTTATATAATCATGAATAATCTAGGTTATCAATTAGGACAAGCTTTTGGATTAAGTGAAGCTGCTTCAATTTCTATTGGTAATTGGATAGGAAGATATGTTGGTATATCAATGCTACTAGCTTTAACAGGTGCATTTTTCACATTAACTTATTCTCCTTTAAAACAAATTATAAATGGTACGCCAAAAGAAATATGGCCCGGAAAAATGGGTGAAATAAAAGATGGTATTCCTAAAAATGCTATGTGGATTCAATGTATAATAGTTATAGTAATGATATTATTAGTTTCTTTTGGAGGCGATACTGCTAAAGAATTCTTTGAAAAGTTAGTATTAATGACAAATGTCGCTATGACTCTACCTTACATGTTTATATCAGGAGCTTTTATTGGATTTAAAAACAAAACAGAAATTAAAAAACCATTCGAAGTATTTAAAACTCGTACTAGTAGTATAATTGCTTCTGTAGTAGTTACATTAACTGTAGGTTTTGCTAACTTCTTTACAATAATACAACCTGCTACTGAAGGAGATATTAAATCTACAATTTGGAGTATTATAGGTCCTTTATTCTTTACATTAGTTGCAATACTTATGTTCAATAGATATGAAAAGAAAGTAAAATTAAATAGTGCAAAACAAAAATTGCAAAAAACTGCTTAATTATCATAATTGAAGCCCACGATAAAATCGTGGGCTTCAATTAATCAAATTTTAATAAATTAGAACCTATTTCTTCATTAAAAGCTCTATCTACTTTTCCATCTATAGCTTCTATTATTAACTCTCCAGTAACTCCAATAATCCCCAAATCCAAATGTCCACCATAAGTTTTACATTCATGGTCTGCAAGATTTATATGCAAATGAATACATATTTCATCATTCATAGTAGATATATTGCCCAATAAGCTCGTTATTTCATAATCTCCTGTCAATTCAATAAAATTATACTTTTTTTTGCTAGTATCAAATATACCTATTTTTGCCTTATTTACCAATCCTATTCCCTTTACAGAAGCTAAATTAATTTCATTTTCAATACAAAATTTCTTTAACGTTTCAATTATTTCTTCTCCTCTATCAATTCTCATTACATATGTATTTCCAAATTTTTTATAATCCATAATCATAATTCCCCCTTATAATTTATTTAATTGTATTTTAAATTTTTTTACCTATTTCATAACCCTCGTAAAATATTTTTTCACAAAATTCTTTTTTAAATCTGATAGTATCACCACGCATAAATTCAACTTCAGGTTTAATTACTATAATATCTTCTCTACTATATTTATTTAATATATAGTCTGGTATTTGGTAATCAACACTAAAAGTTACTATATATAATTTATCAACTTTATTTTCAGTAAAAGGTGATAAAAAATTATTATTAACAATTCCGCCATCTAAATTATACCCATCATAAACTCCTTTTTCTAAATCTTTCTTAAATTCATCAAATAACTTTTCAGAATTAAATTCTTCAATTATTTTATCTAAAGTTTTATTTTTATCAAGCTTACCGGGAAGTAGAGAACTATATTTAATAAATTTTAAACCTTCCTTTTTATCAAATTTTGTTATATCTACTATTTTCTCTTTTAAATTATTTCCAGTTATTTTTACATAATTGACAAAATAAGCCTCTATCTTATCATTTCTTCCTTCAAGGTCTTCTAATATTTTTATTAATGAACTATTATCAATTATTTTATCATCTTTCCAATCATTTTCAAAATCTATATTATCAATATTTACCCACATTTCTCTCATTTTATCTATATTATTAGTATATATAAAATAAGAATTTATAGCACCTATAGAAGTTCCCGAAAGAATTTGAAAATCTAATCCTTTTTCAAATAATCCAAATACAACACCTGCTTGAAAAGCTCCCTTTGCTCCTCCCCCTTGCAAAAAAAGTCCTCTCATGTATTCCACCTCTTATCTCTAATTTCACAACTAAATAAAAATATAAAAATTTAATTTAAATTAATCATTTTACAATTGTAACCATACTTTCATCTATACTATTTAAATCTTTTGCTCCTGTCATTATCATTGTATTATGAAGTTCCCCACCAATTTTATTAGTATAAAACTCTACTCCTTCAATACCTCCTCCATAAGCTGCTATTGAATATGGTCTTCCAATCAATACAGCATCTGCTCCTAATGCTATAGCCTTAAAAACGTCTAAACCAGACCTAAAACCACCATCTACAAATATCTTTAATTTTCCTTTAACTTCTCTACTTATCATTGGAAGAACTTCTATAGTTGATAAAGTTTCATCTAATACTCTTCCACCGTGGTTAGAAACAACTATTCCATATGCTCCTGCCTCTACCGCCTTTAAAGCTCCTTTTACAGTCATTATTCCTTTTAAAATAAAAGGCAATTTAGTAGAAGCAATTATTTCTTTCAAATCATCAACAGACTTTGGAGAAACGGGTTTTCCCTGCATACCTAATAAAGCTAAACCTGCAGCATCTATATCCATTGCAACTGCCAAAACTTTTTTTTCTTCTGCCAATCTTATTTTCCTCAATATTTCATCTTTTTTCCAAGGTTTAATAGTTGGTATACCCCACCCATCATTTTCCCCTATAACTTCAAGAGGCTTTTTAAAAACGTAATCTTTTACTCCATCTCCTGTAAAAGCAATTGTTCCAGCATTTTTACATCCTACCACAATAGCTTTTTGATACTCATATTCAGTAAAAAAATCACTGTAATTTAATTTTACATCACCTATTGGAGCTGCAAAAATAGGATATTTAAATCTCTTTCCAAAAAGTTTTATAGACGTATCTACTTCTTGCAAGCTGTATATTGTATCCATGTTGATTTTTATTTCTCTTAATTTTTCATAATTTCTTATAAATCCTAATCCTGTACCCTTTCCTCCTATACCGGGTATTTCTCCTTTACATGCTTTGCCATCACATACTTGACAAACTCTACAAGATTTTATATTTTTCCTAGCATTTTCTAACAATATTTTATAATTCATATTTATCACCCTATTTAAAATATTTCTTCATATTAATAATACCTTTCTTTAATAACATATTCAATACCATTAAAAAAATAAAAACCTTATAGAATAGACTTTCTTATTTGCCTATCTATAAGGTTTTCAAATTAATGTTTTTAATCAGATAATCTGTGCACAAATAATCCACTTCTAAGTTTTGGTTCAAACCAAGTTGATTTTGGAGGCATTACCTTTCCTGCATCTGCTATAGACAATAAATCATCTATAGTAGTAGGATACATTGAAAAAGCAATTTTCATATCTTTAGCAACTCTTCTTTCCAATTCTACTAATCCTCTAATACCTCCAACAAAATCTATTCTATTATCTGTTCTTGGATTTTCAATACCAAGAATTGGATTAAGTAGATTTCTTTGCAAAATTGATACATCTAATCTATCTACCGGGTCGTTTTCATCATAAGTACCTTCTTTTGCAGTTAATTTATACCATTTGCCTTCTAAAAACATACCAAAAGTATGTTTTTGAATAGGCTTATATTGTCCTTTATCTGTATATTCTTCTACTTCAAATTTTTCTCTTACTTTTTTAATAAATTCTTCTACACTTAATCCGTTTAAATCTTTAACAACTCTATTGTAATCCATTATAAATAAATCTTCATCTGGAAATATAACAGATAAAAAATAGTTAAATTCTTCATTTCCCGTATAATTTTGATTTTGTTTTCTTCTCTCTAATCCAACTTTTACAGAAGAAGCAGACCTATGATGACCATCAGCTATATATAAATAATCTATTTCTGCAAATTTTTTGTTAATTTTTGTAATTGTATTTTCATCATCAATAATCCAAACTATATGAGTAATATCATCTTCACTTGTAAAATTATAAACGGGCTTATGAAATTTAATCCATTCATTTACAATTTTATTTATATCATCATTTTTTCTATATGTCAAAAATATAGGTGCAGTATTTGCATCACAGTAGTCAAAATTTTTTATTCTATCTATTTCTTTTTCAGGTCTTGTAAATTCATGCTTTTTAATTATATCATTCATATAATCATCTATAGAAGTACAGCCAACTATACCCGTTTGTACCCTTCCATCCATTATTTGTCGATAAATATAAAACACCGGTTTTTCATCTTGAATAAGTATACCTTCTTTTATCATATTATCTAGATTTTTTCTAGCTGTTTTATATACTAATTCATCATATTGATTAACTGAATCATCTAGGTCTATCTCAGAACGTACAACATGTAAAAATGAAAATTTATTTCGTTTTGCCATTTCCTTTGCTTCTTCTCTATTCATGACATCATATGGTAATGATGCTACTTTATCTACAATATCACCTCGTGGTCTAATTCCTTTAAACGGTCTTACTACCGCCATATTTTTTGCCCCCTATTTGAAAAATTTTGTTATTATGTCAACTATTTCTTGACCAATTCTAGCTTGCGCCTCTTTTGTAGAAGCTCCTATATGAGGTGTTAATGAAACTCTTGGATGAGTATATAATTTCTCATTTCTGGTTGGTTCTTCTTCAAATACATCTACAGCAGCGGCAGCAACCTTTCCTGAATCTAAAGCTTTTACTAATGCTTTTTCACAAACTACTCCACCTCTTGCCGTATTTATTAAATATACTCCATTCTTCATTTTATTAAATTCTTCTTCTCCTAAAATAACTCCATTTTCTCTATTAAATGGCACATGAATAGAAATAAAATCTGATTTTGCCAATAATTCATCTAAAGACATATATGTATATTTATCATAACCTTCAGCTTTGCCTTTTTTATCTGTATAAATGACGTTCATACCTAATGCATAAGCTCTTTTAGCAGTTTCCTTAGCTATTCTTCCAAAACCTATCAACCCTAAAGTTTTCCCAGTAATTTCTATACCCTTATACTGCTTTTTATTCCACTGACCATTTCTCATAGTAACATTGGCAATATATATATATATCTTGCCAATGCAAACATATGTCCTATAGTAAGCTCTGCAACAGAAATACTACTTGCATTTGGAGTATTCATTACTTGTATGCCATGTTCCATAGCATAATTAACATCTATATTATCTACTCCAACGCCTCCTCTTATTATGAGTTTTAACCTCTTAGTTTCAAGTGCTTTATCTATAATAGGTTTACGAATTTTAGTAGCAGAACGAACTACTATTACATCAAACTCTTTTACTTTTTCTTTTAATTCTTCTACTTCATAATGTTTTTCAACTACTTCAAAACCACTCTCTATTAACTTTGTAGTTGCATTCTTATCCATACCATCAGTAATCAAAATTCTAACCATATTCCCCACACCCCATTATAATCCAAGAATATCTTCTATATTGACCAGAAGTTCTTTAATTTGCGGTAAAGTCATTTCCCCCATATGAGCTATTCTAAATGCCTGTTCCTTTAGTTTCCCATATCCATTTGAAATCATATAACCTCTCATAGCAAGTCTCTTATTTAAATCTGCTACACTAATACCTGTAGTATTTTTTATATTTGTCAGTGTATTTGAAGCATATTCTTCTTTAGGAAATAATTCAAAATATTTTTTAGCCCACGCTCTAACATATTTAGCCATTTCTTCATGACGTGCAAATCTATTTTCTAAACCTTCTTCAAAAATCTTATCCAACTGATAATTTAATGCAAACATATGTGATAGCGATGGAGTTGATGGATATTGATAGTCTTTCTTTTGTATATACTCATATAATCTAACTAAATCAAGATAAAATCCTCTATATTTAACTTCTCTAGCTGCTTCATATGCTTTTTGCGAAAAAGTACAAATAGCAAGTCCCGGAGGTAATGCCAATGCTTTTTGAGTAGAAGTAATACAAATATCTATACCCCAATCATCTACTTCTATTTTTACTCCTGCTGCTGAACTAACTGCATCTACACAAAAAACTACTTCAGGATACCTTTTAACTACTTTTCCAATTTCTGAAATTGGATTCATGACACCTGTTGAAGTTTCATTATGAGTAACTGTTATCAAATCATATTTACCAGTTGATAAAACTTCATCAACCTGCTCAGGAATAGTTGCTTCTCCCCAATTAACCTCATATAAATCCACTGGTACATTGTTAGCAACAGCCATTTCATACTATCTTTTACCAAATGCTCCAACAGCAAAAACTGCTGCTCTTCTTCTAGTACAACAGCGAATTGCTGCTTCCATTAACCCACTTCCAGAAGTCGTAGATAATATAATTTGATTTTTCGTATAAAAAAGCTTCATTAATTTTTCACTTATATCTCTTTGAAGTTTTGAAGCTTCTTTAGTTCTATGTCCTATCATTGGAGTTGCCATCTTTTGAAGCACATCTTCAGCAACATCTACAGGACCAGGAATAAATAATTTCTTATGCATAAATTCCCCACCCCCGTCAAATATTGTTATTATTACAAAAATTTAAAATATAATTACTTCTATAATAACATCTAAAAAATTTTATCTCAATATTTTTTTGTATTTTTATGTATTAAATTATATAAATATACTTAAAATCACACTAGCTTTAATCTAATATGAATTATTTTCATTTATATCATACAAATCAATTCTCCTATGTTTTAATAATGGAAGTTCTTCTCTGATTTTATTTACTCTATGAAGGTCCACTTCTTTTATAATAACCGTTTCTCTTTCATCCGCCTTTGCAACAACTTCACCCCACGGGTCTACAATTAATGAATGTCCATAAGCTATATATGATAAATTATAATTTCTAGATGGTGATGCAGCTATAAAATAAACCTGATTATCTACTGCTCTAATCTTTGCAAGAGCATGCCAGTGAGCAGGACCTGTAGTCATATTAAATGCAGCAGGTACTATTATCACTTTTGCACCTTTTAATGTCATAAGTCTCATTAACTCCGGAAATCTCATATCATAACAAATTGCTACTCCAATTTTGCAAAATTCAGTTTCAATTACAGTTATATCTTGTCCAAAGCTAAAAGTATCTGATTCTTTAAAAGTTATTCCACCATCTACATCTACATCAAAAAGATGAATTTTCCTATGTCTGCCTATAAGCTCACCATTTTTATTGAAAATATATGATGTATTAAATATTCTGCTTTTTTCTCTTTCAGGTATAGAACCTCCTACTATGTATATTTCTAACTCTTTTGCAAGATTTGATAATAATTTAGTAGTTTTTCCCAGATATTCTTCTGCATAATCAGAAAAAAAATTATTGTCATACGGACAATTAAACATCTCTGGAAGAACTGCTATATCTGCTCCTTCATAACTAGCTTTTCTAATCATATCTTCAGCTTTTTTAAGATTTGCTTCTTTACTGTTTATAACTTGCATTTGACAAATGGCAAACTTTACTTTACTCATAATCTCACCTCTTTATTTATTTCAAGTTCCATATTGCAAATTCCAAGTTTTAATGTCAATCTTTTATATATCTTTTTAAACTTTTAGCTCTTAACTGTTTAAACAACTCTTATCTAATATAATTTATATTAATATAAAAAAACCTTAAGGCCTTTATTTTTTCAAAGCCTTAAGTATTTCTATTTCATAGCTTTCCTTTACTTCTTTTAAAAAATTTATACCTTTTTTACAATACTGTTCTATTGTTAATGTCAAATAATCTTTAAATTCATCATTTAATTCTTTATTAGTTTGCATATTTTTCTTAATTTCTGCTTTAACTCTATATATTATTCCAATTTCATACGGACTTTTAAGTTTTTGAGCATAATAATCGGCATTTTTTAAATGTCTTAAAGAACTCTTATAATTACCAGCTTTAGACTGAAGCAGTGCCATATATCCTTCTGCTATGGCTCTCCCCCAAATCGAACCTAACTCTTTATAGAAATCTAATGCTCTTTCAAGATAGTCTTTTGCTAATATATAATCCCCCATTTCAAATGCAGCTTGACCTGCATTAGTATTAAATATATATAAACCTCTAACTATATTATTTTCTTCACAAAGCTGCATGGCTTTATTGTAAAAAGTTAAAGCTTCTGAAAACTTCATATTATGCCTTCTAATTTCTCCAATATAATTATAACATGCAGCTATATTTAAAGAATATTTGCCTTTTGAATCATTAATACTTTTAAAGATATTAATAGATTTTATTAGTATTTCTTCAGCTTCACTATATCTTTCTAGCATTATTTTATTTAGACCCTTTAATCTCAATAAAATAGCAATATCTTCCTTAAATTTTTCTTTGTATGCTATTTCTAAAGCTTTATCTATATATTCTTTCATCATATTTGTTTCATGTACTTGAATACAGTAATATATTTTTTGTCTATATCCCTTTAAAGAATATGCATAAGATTTAATTTTCAAAGCCATATCTATCATATTATCTATATATCTTATACCTCTATCATACTCTCCTTCTCTAATTAAATATCTTCCCTTTATATGCAGATAACTAATTTCAAGCATTTCAATTTGTCTGTCAATAATATTATTTTTTTTCACCTTTTTTAATAATTCTTCGGTTGATTTAAAATATTTTAATATCTGCTCTTTATTTATTGATAAACTGTCATCATAAATTACTTTTTTATCCTCCAATATAGGAAAGAGTTCATGTTCAAAATCAAAATATACATCTAAATATTTTATAGTATACTTAAGTGCACTAAGATAATCTTGTGAATTTAAATAATGATAGATTATATTAGGGTATATAATTACATCTCTTTTATCTTGCTTTAATGAACTTTCCAACAATCTTGCCACTTTTTTATGAAGCATTCTTTTCTTAGCTTTTGATAAATTATTATATATAAATTCTCTAATTTTTTGATGAGTAAATTTATAACTAATTTTTTCATCATTTACTTCTTTTAAAATATATTTATTTTGTAATTCTTCAATTATATCAATTATCTCAATTTCATCTTTATTTAATAAACTTTTTATAATATCTAAATCTACTTTATCAAAAAATATACAAGCAATATAGAGTATTTTCTTTCCCTCATCTGATATATCAAGAAATTTACTTCTCATAATATCCTTCATCTTTGAAGATAAAGTAGTACTAAGTGTTCCGTTTTGTTTAATCATATTTAGAAATTCTACTAAAAAAAATGTATTCCCCTCTGTTTCTCTGTAAATTTTTTCTTTAATCTCTTTAGTAAGTTCAATCTCTGGAATATATTTATTTATAAAATCTTCAACTTCTGCTTCATTAAATCTTTTGATTTTTAATACTTTTATCTTATTATAATTATTAAGTACTGTAATACATTTTTCTACATCTTTATCACAGCCTTCTCTACAAGTACCTATCAACATTATATTAGAATTTCTTAAAATTATCGCAGAAAGTAGCGTTAAACTCAAATTGTCCATCCATTGCAAATCTTCAAATACTAAAATAATTTTTTTTAATTCAGATATTTTTCTGATAAGACCTTGAATGGCTTCTTCTATAACATTAAATTTTAATGTGTCTAATTGTTCTATTGGATTTTCATCATCTGAAACTTTTTTATTAAATTCAGGAAAAATGTATGAAATAATTTTTTTCCATGAATTTGGAATGTTTATATTATCTCTTTCAATTATGTTAGACAATTTTAAAAAAATTTCATTCCACGGTTTTAAAAAATAATTTTTTTCTACTTGATAACAATTGGCATGAAGTATGTAAATATTATCACAACTTGTCCCTATATATTCGATAAATTTATCTTTTAATTTTGTTTTGCCAATTCCTGCTTCACCTCTAATTAGTATAGAATTGTAATCTCTTCCATTAATAAAATTAAAAAAATTACTTTTTAGTTCTTTTAATTCTCTTTTACGACCGTAAAAAAAGTCTTTTTCCTCCAAATTATTTTCAGTATCCTTAGCATTTTTTAATAATAAAACAGAATTATACAATTTTTTAGTCTTTATATCAGGTTCAATATCCAAATCTATTTTTAACGTTTTCCTGAGCCTTTGATATAAATCTATTGCTTTATTATACAACCCCTGTTTAATATAAATATCCATTAAAATTCTGTATGTACGTTCATCATATTCGTCTTCTTTTATTAAAAACTTCGCATATTTTTCAGCTTTTACAAAATCTTTTTTAGACAACGCCACTTCCAAATTTTGATTGAGTTTACTTATAAATATATTTTTAAGGTATTCCCTCATTTCAAAAAGCCACTCATCAAAATTTGGTGCATTTTTAACATAAAATCCCTGTAAAAACTCTCCACTATAAAAGTTAACATTTCCTCTTAAAAATTCTTCATAGTCGCTCTTTATATTTATTTCTGGATTTAACATTACAATTGACTTTTTGGGTGATATAATAATATCTTTTTCAAAAGCTTTTCTAATTTTGTACATGGCATTTCTCAAATTTTTCTTAGCAGTCTTTTCATCTGAATCGCTCCAAAACAAAAAAACTAATTCATCTCTTGTAGCTTGTTTTTTTACTATTAAGTAATAAAACAAAGCTTCAGCTTTCATAAAAGGAAAATTAACCTTTTTACTATCTATAACTGCATAGGGAGTATTAAATACATTTACTAATATTTGGCTCACACTACCACCCTTTAAAATCAAAGTGCTTAAAACACTTTGTTTATTTATCCATCAGCAGTCGTCATCATAATGCAAAAATATATTAAAAAGCTATAATAATCCCACCTTCATTTGCATAAACAGTACTTATACCTGCCGCTTCAACGATAATTATATCTTTAAAATTATATTTTTCTTTTATTTGTTCTTTTAACTTTTCAGCTTTAGCTAATGAATTACAATGTGCTATGCCTAAAATTTTCTCTTCTAATTTATGCCCTTGTTCTCCTATTATTTCAACTAATCTTTTAAATGCTTTTTTAGAACCTCTTACCTTTTCTACCAATCTTATTGTACCCTTTTCAGTTGAACCCATTATGGGCTTTATTGAAAATGCAGTAGCAACTTTAGCTACTAATTTATTAATTCTTCCTGCCTTTATCATATTATCTAAAGACTCCAAATAAAAAAAAGTTTTCATCTCTTTTATATATTCATTTACTTTTTCGACTATTTCTAAATTAGTATGATTTTCTTTTGCCAATTCTAAAATCTTTAAGCCAACTAATGTCTCGCCAATAGACGCACTTAAAGAATCAAAAACATGAATAAATTTGTGTTCATTCTTTTCTTTATACATATTTTTAGCAAGTACAGCACTATTGTAAGTACCACTTAACTGGGATGATAATGTTACTACAAATATACTGTCTTCATCACCTTCATAAGCTTTTAAAAAACTATCTGGAGCAGGTGAAGAAGTTTTTGGAACATCACTTGAATTTTTCATCATTTTTAATAATTCATTTGTATCTAAATTTTCATCATCTTTAAACTCTTTATCATCAATTCTTATTGATAAAGGAACTATATTAAAAAGTTTTTTCTTTTTTAATTCTTCATTTAAATCTAAACAACTATCGCCAATTACTTTTATTTTCATCATTTTCCCCTTTCAAAAACATAAAACTTCTCTGTATTATATTTATTATATCATATATAGTTATACTCCTCCATATTTTGTGGAGGAGTATTGACTTATAAATTTACTTTTGACAATATACTTTTTTCCAGCTCTTTTACTTTACTTTCTATTTCATCTACTTCTTTTGATAACTTATTTACAAATTCTTCATCTTTAATAGAACCTAAATTAATTTTTACATTATACAGAGCTGAAAGAACTGCTGTTCTTGCCATCATAGCTGCTACAGCACCATCTGTAACTGCATTTTGATTACCTTTTTCAACTATAGTTGAAATCATTTCCATAAAATTTAAAGCTTTTTTAGCTACTTCAAGAGGTACTAATGCAGCATTTTTAAAACTCTCCTGTATAGCTTGTTTTCTTGAAGATTTTTCTTCATCGGTATTTTTTGGTAATTTGAACGCTGCCATTACTTTATCAAAAGCATCTGCATCTCTATCTATGTCATTTATAAATTCTTTTCTTCCCTCTTCAGCTCTAGAAGCTATTTTCTTCATTTCTTCCTGTACTTCTTCATAACCTTTTTTTCCTATTGTAAGATTAGCTACCATTTCTACAAGAGCTAGAGCAGTTGCCGCACTTAAAGCTGCAATACTTCCTCCACCCGGTACAGGAGAACTGGAAGCCGTTTCTTCTAAAAACTCTTTAATACTTTTTTCTTCTAACATAGTTTTCCCCCTTTTTATTTTTCAAAAACTTTGCATTTGTCATAAACAAGTATACCATTTTTAATGACTTTTTCAACAGTACTTACTCCTATATGATAAGGTATATATTTATACGAAGGAAATTCATGTATTACTATATCACCTTTTTTACCTACATCTATACTTCCTATTTCATCAGCTCTGCTAACAGCTGCAGCTCCATTAATAGTTAAAGCTGTAATTGCTTCTTCAGTTGTCATATTCATATAAAGAGTTGCCAAAGCAATTATCAATGGTATAGATTCAGTAAAACAACTTCCCGGATTAAAATCTGTTGCAAGAGCAACTGCACATCCACTATCAATCATATATCTTGCTCTAGCATAATCTTCTTTAAGACTGAAAGCTGTACCCGGAAGTAAAGTTGCTACAACATCTTTTTCTACCAATTTTTTTATTCCTTCATCAGATGCCTGTAGTAAATGGTCAGCAGAAACTGCTCCTAATTCAGCCGCAAGTTCTGCCCCACCTAGCTGAACTATTTCATCGGCATGAATTTTAAGCTTCATACCCATTTCTTTAGCTTTAGAAAGAAGTCTTCTCGACTGCTCAACAGAAAATACATTTTTTTCACAAAATATATCGCAAAATTCTGCTAAATTTCTTTCTTTTATTTCTGGAAGTACTCTGTCTATTATAAAATCAATAAATTCATCTTCACGTCCTTTATATTCCTCCGGAACAGCATGAGCCCCTAAAAAAGTTTTCACAATATCAAGTGGATGAATTTTATTTAGCTCTTTCATTACTTCAAGTTGTTTTATCTCTGTTTCATAATCTAATCCATAGCCACTTTTTCCTTCAACAGTAGTAACACCAAAAGTCATCATGGAATTCAATCTCTTTAATCCTTCTTCAATTAGCTCTTCTCTTGTCGCTTCTTTTGTTCCCCTTACAGAATTTATTATTCCCCCACCTTTTTTCATGATTTCCATATACTGCATTCCACTTAATCTCCAATTAAATTCTTCTGCTCTATATCCTCCAAATATAAAATGAGTGTGAGAATCTACAAAACCCGGAAGAACTGACTTATTCGAAGCATCTATAACTTCATATTTGTTTTCATCTATTTCATCTAATATTTGTGCAGTTTTGCCTACTGCTTTTATAATACCATCTTCTATAACTACCGCTCCATCTTCTATAATATGTAAATTATTCATCTCACTGCCCTTTTTAGCCTTAAAGCCACTGCAAGTTACTAATTCAGATGCATTTTTTATAATAATATTTCCTTCATTCATAGTATCACTACTCCATCATTCTCTTTTCAAGAATTTGATCCATTGAAAATTCTTCTATACCCAAATAATATTCAGCTGTTTTTATTAGAGCTTCCATTGGAACTAATCCAATAACTTCACTACCTACTACATTTACTCCATATCTTTTGGCTTCAATTTTTATCAGTTCAAATACTCTATACAATGGAGTTTTAGTATAATCTGTCATATTCATTGAAACTTGAACTATCCCTCTGTCTTCAAGCTCTATTCCTATAGCTTTACAATATCTCAATCCTCCGCTTATATGTCTAACAGCTCTAGCAATTTTATTTGCTATATCCAAATTGTTTGTATCTAAATTTACATTAAATGCAACTAAAGGCATTCTTGCTCCAACTGCTGTAACTCCAGCTGTAGGATGTATTTCATTTGGTCCAAAATCTGGCTTCCACTCAGGCTGTTTTATCTTTTCTGCCATTCCTTCAAATTCACCTTTTCTTATTTTAGCTAGATTTTCTCTTGCTGGAGTTGTTGCAGCTTTCTCATAGAGGAAAATTGGCAAATTATACTTTTCTGATGCTTCTTTCGCTAATTCTTTTGCTAACTCTACTGCTTCTGTCATGCTCACATTTTTAATGGGAATAAAAGGTACAACGTCTACTGCTCCCATTCTTGGATGCTGTCCCTCATGTTTAGTCATATCTATAACCTCTACTGCTACTCCCATAGATTCAAGTACAGCATTTTTAACTGCTTCTGGTTCTCCTATAACAGTTACAACAAGTCTATTGTGGTCTTCATCTCTCTTATAATCTAAAAGTTTAACACCTTCTTTGCCTCTAAATGGATTAACTATTTTTTCTATTTTTTCTAAATCTCTACCTTCACTAAAATTTGGAACACATTGTACTATTTTTTGCATTTTAATCCCCTTCCTTGTATCATATTTCAAGGGAGATATCTTATATCTCCCCAATGTCTATCTATAAAAACTTTATTTCATCTTTTTAAATGCTTCTTCAACTAAACCTTTAACTAAATCTTCTTTTGGAATATACGGAATAGTAATATGGTCTGTTTCACTATTCATCTTATTATACTCAATACAAGTTTCAATTGAATTTTCATTTCTAGCCCACGCACGTCTTGAAACTCCTACCATAACATCCCAAGGCATTGCTTTTTTCAATATATTGTCTACTCTTTCACTTCCATCAAGTACCATACCAAATCCACCATTTATAGCTTTACCAATTCCAACTCCTCCACCATTATGAAGTGCTACCATAGTCATACCTCTAGCAGCATTACCTGCAAAACATTGTGTTGCCATGTCAGCCATGATATTACTTCCATCTTTTATATTTGAAGTTTCTCTAAATGGTGAATCTGTTCCACCTGTATCATGATGATCTCTACCAAGCATAACAGGACCTATTTCTCCATTCCTTACCATTTCATTAAATTTAAGAGCTATTTTTAATCTGCCCATAGCATCTTGATAAAGAATTCTAGCTTGAGTTCCAACTACTAAATTATTCTTTTCTGCATCTCTAATCCACACATAATTATCTCTATCTTGACCTCTCCTATTTGGATCTATACATTCCATTGCAGCTCTGTCAGTTTTTCTTAAATCTTCTGGGTCACCGCTTAAACAAACCCATCTAAAAGGACCGTATCCATAGTCAAATAACATTGGACCCATTATATCTTCAACATATGATGGGAATATAAAGCCCTCGCTTTCATCATGACCATTTTTACATATTTCATTAACTCCTGCATCATAAACAGCCTTCATAAATGCATTTCCATAATCAAAGAAATATGAACCTCTATCAACTAAAGTTTTTATAAGTCTAAAATGTTTTCTTAGTGACTCATTTACAAGCTCAATAAATTTTTTCTTATCAGATTTTAAAAGTTCAGTTCTTTCTTCAAATGTCAATCCCTGTGGACAATATCCTCCATCATAAGGTACATGGCATGAAGTTTGATCTGATAATAAGTCTATTTTAATATTATTTTCAACTGCATATTCTAAAAGGTCTACTACATTTCCGTAAAAAGCTATTGATATTGCTTCTTTTTTCTCTTGATACTTTTTAGCAAGTTCATAAGCTTCTTTTGGAGTATTTACTACTGTATCTATCCACCCTTGGTCTATTCTAGTCTTAATTCTAGAATAATCTACTTCTGCTATGATACCTACACCATTAGCTATTTTAACAGCTTTGCCTTGTGCACCACTCATTCCGCCCAAACCTGATGTTACATATAAATATCCTCTTAAATCTTCATCGTCTTTTATGCCTAATTTTAATCTACCTGCATTTAAAATAGTATTAAAAGTACCGTGCACTATACCTTGTGGTCCTATATACATCCAGCCGCCAGCAGTCATCTGTCCATAATTAGCCACGCCCATAGCAGCTGCTTTATGCCATGCATCTGGATTATCATATAAGCCTACCATAAGTGAATTAGTAATAATAACTCTTGGAGCTTCTGGAGAAGATTTAAAAAGACCTAGAGGATGTCCAGACATAACTACTAATGTCTGTTCATTTGTCATTTCCTCAAGATATTTTTTTATAAGTCTATACTGCATCCAGTTTTGACAAACTTGACCAGTTTCTCCATAAGTAACTAATTCATATGGATATAAAGCTACATCAAAATCTAAATTGTTATCTATCATTACTTGTATAGCTTTTGCTTCTAAACATTTTCCTTTATATTCGTGTATAGGTTTTCCCTTAATTGCTCCTTCCGGTCTAAAACGATACCCATAAATTCTTCCTCTAGTAAGAAGTTCATCTAAAAATTCTGGAGCAAGAGTTTCATGAAGTTCTTCTGGAACATAACGCAATGCATTTTTTAAAGCTATTTCCGTTTCTCTAGGAGTAAGATTAAATTCCCTTTTAGGTGCTCTTCTAACTCCTTCCACAAATTTAGGATAAGGCGGCAATTCATTATCAAGCTTTATCGTCATAGCATTACTAATATCAATATTATTTATCATGTAAACACCCCTTTTTATAATATTTTTTAAAATTTTGTTTGAATTTTATAATATTGTCTGAAATTTCTAAGTTTATTATAATATTCTATCGTCTCTAAAGCGTCTATAATTTTTGTTTTATATAATCAACCTTTAGGGTATAATGTATAATATAACTGTAAATTTTTCTCACAGATAGGAGGGACAAATTTGAGTAATTTAGATTTTATCTATAAAAGACATAGTATCCGAAAGTTTAAAAATCAAGATGTACCCATAGAAGATATTAAAGAAATGATAAAAGCTGCTACATATGCTCCATCAGGTAAAAATCTTCAAAACTGGCACTTTGTAGTTGTAAAAAACAAAGAAAAAATTGAAGAAATGGCTAAAATTGTTGAAAGAAAAAGTGATGAATTAGCAAGTTATGCTACTGATGAAGAAATGAAAAAATCTTTTACAAAATATAGAAAATATCAAACTTTATTTAGAAATGCTCCAGTAGTTATTTTAATTTTTGCTGGTCCATACCCTTCTACTGGCTTGGAAATATTAAAAGCTAAAGGAGCTTCTAGTGAAGAAATACATAATTTATTAAGACCATCACCCGGCATACAAAATATAGGTGCTGCAATAGAAAATTTATTACTAGCAGCTGCAAATATGGGATACGGCGGATGCTGGATGACAAGTCCAAATTTTGCTAGTAAAGAAATTCAAGACTACATAGGCTTTAAAAAGGAAGGTTATTTTTTAGCAGCAATAACTCCGATCGGTGTTCCAGAAGAATCAGAGCTAAAAAGTCCTCCTAGAAAGCCAATTGAAGAAGTTATGACTATAATAGAATAAAATATATTTAAAGACCGTAGATGTAAATAAAATCCTACGGTCTTTTATCCACCTAACGTTATATCTTGTTTGCTATACCATTTTAATGCATCATAAAAATGATTTGGTTTGAAATCAGGCCATAAATCATCTACTACATAAAAGTCTGAATATACAGATTGAACAGGTAAAAATCCACTAAGCCTTCTCCTTCCCCCCCATCGAATAATGAGGTCAATTCTACTAATATCACAAGAACACAATAAATTCATCAAATTTTTTTTACTGACTCTATCATTATTCTCGCTTTTTAACAAATTGTTTAAATCCCAATGCCACCCATAATTTACTAAAAAGTTTACTTTTATTCCTCCATTTCCAAATTTTCGCCTTCTTATAGTATATGGTTTTAATTCCTCTGGAAAAATTGGCGATTCATGATTGCCAATTACTAATAACTCTGCATCTTCTCTTGATAACATCTTTACTGCATCTACACATGCTTTTTTAAATGCTTCGATTTGAACTGCAGGTCTTTTAGTATTATCTGTAGTAAAACCATAATATGTAATCTCTTTTATTCCAAATTCTCTGCAGAGTTTAAAAAGTTCAAGTCCCGGTTTTAATCCATAATCATAACCTTTTTCTTTAGACATGCCTGCTTTTTTTGCCCATCTTCTATTTCCATCAGGAATAATTCCTATATGATTTGGTATTCTCATAAAATCACCTCAAAAAATAACATAAATGTTTCCATTATTTTATCTATTATTATTGACATATAATGTATTATTTATACTTTTTCTATTAAACATTAATTGATTTAAGTTGCAAGTTTTAGGGGCAATCCTCTTTAGTTCTCAGTTATCGGCTTTCGGCTGTCAGCTCTCAGCTTAATATCATTTCTTTAAAACCTTTCTAACCCCTAATTTTTAACTCTCAATTTTTAATTCTTAATTCTTAACTAAAATAAATATCCGGCTTTTCCAGCCGGATATTTATTTTACTAATTTGAATCTGTTGGAGGCGTAAAAGTCCTTTGTGCCAACTCCCTATCCAACATCAATAATCCATTTCCATTTGTTCCTATCATTTTTACCTGTTTAATTAATTTTTTAAACATATTCATTTCTTCAATTTGCTCATCAACAAACCATTTTAAGAAATTTATAGTTCCATATTCTTTTTCCTCTTGAGCTATATCCATCAGCTTATACACTCTATCAGTCACTACTTTTTCATGTTCTAAAGCACTTTCCAAAAGGTCTTCCAAAGATTTAAATTCATTTTTAGGTTCATCATAAGCAGATATAACTACTCTTCCATCTACTTCATTGATATAATTGTAAAATTTCATTGCATGAAACCTTTCTTCTTCAGCTTGAACTAAAAAGAAATTTTCAAATCCATTTAAGTCAATAGATGCACAATAAGCCGCCATTGCTAAATAATAATTTGCAGATAAAAATTCAAAATTCATTTGTTCATTCAATTGATTTATTAATTTTTCAGATACCATTAAAATACCTCCCTATATTATTAGTAAATATATTTATATTTTTTGTTATAATATTATTTATAAATCGACAATACAGATTTATATTTTGTCTTATAACATTTATATATATACCCATAAAAAAATTTTTAAACAATTAATTATAAATTTTTCAAATACAGCAAATTCAATTTCCAACTGAATAAAATTATAATATTATAAAATAAAAAAATAATTAATCACTATATTGAAAGAGAGGTTAATTTAATTCATGATAAAAAATACTGATATCATAATAAGAATAATTCTTGCATGTATACTCGGAGGATTAGTCGGAATGGAAAGGGAGAGTATTAATAGACCAGCTGGCTTTAGAACACACATTTTAGTCTGCCTTGGTTCTACTATAGTAATGCTTAATGGTATTTTTTTATTAAACAATTATCATCATTATACTAATCTTGACCCTGCAAGACTTGGAGCTCAAGTCATAAGCGGAATAGGTTTTTTAGGTGCTGGAACTATTCTCAAAGAAGGCTTAAGTATAAAAGGATTGACTACAGCGGCTAGTCTTTGGGCAGTTGCTTGTATAGGATTAGCTATTGGAAGTGGTTTTTACCTTACAGCAATTTTATCTACTTTTCTAGTTTTTATAATTCTTTTATTTTTCTCGAAATTTGAAAAATATATTAGTAGAAAACATAATGAATTATCGTTAAAAATTATTACTTTAAATAAACCCGGTCAAATTGGAAAAATAGGTACAAAACTTGGTAAAATGAATATCTCCATAACAAATATCAACATGAAAAATATTGATGACACTAAAATAGCAATCATTGTAACAGTTAAAGTCCCTAGAGGTACTATTGCTTCTAAAATTTTAGAAAATCTTTCCGAATTAGATGACATAACATCAGTAGAATGTTTAAACGATTAATATTAAAATATCATATTTTTTCTTTTTTTGTAAATTATAAAACTAACAAGTTAATAATAGCTTTCATAAAAATGTAATAAAAATTAAAATTTTTTACTTAAAATAATAAACATTACTATTATTTTATGATAAAATTGATATTGAAATGAATATACATAGGACGGTGTTAAAATGAACATATTTGATAAATTTAGAATACTAATTTTTTCAATTTTTTTCTCATGTATTATCCTATCCCTTTCTGCATATGGTGAAGAACTTACATCAGGAATAGTTATAGCTGACAATGTCAACTTGAGAGAAAATTGTACTACAAATGCAAACGTTGTCGACAGCTTATCAATTGGAGAAAATATTCAAATTGTTGACAGCAAAGACGAATGGTATCATATAAAAACTGAAACTGGCAAATCAGGCTGGGTATATAACGATTTAGTCCTGTCCTTACATCAAAATTTAGACCCAATAAAAAAAGGTATAATAACAGCAAACATTTTAAATATTAGAAAAGAACCTAATATCAATTCAAAAATTCTTTCCAAATTAAAAAAAGATACTGAAGTAACTATTGTAGATATTAAAAATAATTGGTATAAAATCGTCATCAATAAAACTACTAATGGCTGGGCAAATTCTAAATATATTAAAATTATACCAAACTATTCTTTAGGACAAGTTGTTGGAAATAATGTAAACTTAAGAACAATTCCTTCAACTAGCGGTTCTATTATTACAAAATTAAATAAAGGTACTACATTAAAAATTACTGGATATAAACAAAACTGGTATAAAGTAACAATATCTGGCAATAAAGAAGGTTGGATTTATAAAAATTACATCAAAGTTTTATTAAATAATAACAGTAATAATACTGCAATTTCTAGGTCTAGTAATAGAATAACTAGCAAAATAATTGCATTTGCAAAATCAAATCTCGGCAAACCTTACATATATGGTTCTAGCGGACCTTCAAGTTTCGATTGCTCAGGATTTACTTCATACATATTTAAACACTTTAATATTAAAATACCTAGAACTTCAAAAGAACAAGCCAAAATAGGAGTAAAAGTTTCTAAAGCTAATCTTCAACCCGGAGACCTTGTATTTTTCGATACTTCTGGTAGAAATAATGGCATAATTACACATGTGGGCATATATATAGGCAGTGGTAAATTCATACATGCTTCTTCAGGAAAAAGAGCAAAAAAAGTTGTAATTTCTGATTTAAATGAAGGTTTTTATAAGAAAAAATTTGTAACTGCAAGACGTGTTTATTAAAAAAGTGAACTGCTATAAAATGATTATTTTATAGCAGTTCACTTTTTTTTGCTAAAAACTCAAATATTAAGCACCTTTAAAAATTTTCTGAATAAAATGATAATGTAAGTTTGATTAAGGAGATGGATTATAATGGCATATAGTTACAGAGAACTACTTGCAAGATTAATTAAATGCGAAGCAGGCGGTGAAGGTGAAAATGGCATGAAAGCAGTAGCTTCAGTAGTTATGAATAGAGTACATGTTCCAAATGGAGAATACCATAGAGTTTGTCAAGGAGATTTAAGAAAAGTTATATTCCAAAAAGGACAATTTGATTGTGCTACTTCAGTGCTAGGCGGCAGACCTAATCCTCAAACAATATGGGCAAGTCCTCCTGAAGAAATACATTATCAAATTGCCGATTGGGCATTAGCAGGTAATAAACTTTATTCAACTGGTAATGCACTATGGTATTTTAATCCATACAAACCATCTTGTCCATATACATTTCCTTATAATGGAACAGGCAGATTCCAAGTTAAAGTCGGTAATCACTGTTTCTATAATCCTACTGCACTCTATGCCAAAACTTAATTTATACGTTCAAATATAAAAATTAATAAATATTTAAAACTGCATTGTCTTTACTAAATTAAAAGGAGGTCTTTTTTATGATTAGAAAAACTCCAAACGATTATGATGAAATGCCAATGTGTCCTAAAACACCTATGTTTTTTCCAAGAAAAATGATACCTGTTCCTCCAACCCCAGCACCAATGCCTACTCCAATGACTTTACCTCGCAGTACAGGTTCAGCTGATTTTGAATTTGAACCAGCTCCTCCTATACAAAAAGATATAAACTATACACAAGGATATTTGAAAACTAAAATTGGTAAATATGTAAAAATCGATTTTTTAATTGGAAGTAACATGTATGTTGATAAAGAAGGTATTTTAGAAGAAGTTGGTATTAGCTATGTAGTTTTACGTGAAGCTGGAACGGGAAATGAACTTATGTGCGATATATATTCTATTAAATTTGTAACAATTTTTAGAGACCAAGCTAAAGCTGCTATTTGTATGGACTAATCAAATATTGGGGAAATAGCCATAATTAAAATATAACTTACTGCCTATTTCCCCAATAAAATTATTAAAATAAATTTAATATTGTCAGTATAAAATAATTATATAAAACAAAAATGGAGTGTTTCTATGATACTTTTTCTAAATAGATTAAGCTATTTAAAACTAATTTTTATTTTTTCTATCACATTATTTACAACTTATATTTCTTCAATATTTCCAAGTTTAGTAGAAATTTTATATTCTAATTTTATTTACAAATTTATTGGACAAGTACTAAGCATAATTACTAGCTTTATACCTTTTTCATTAGCTGAATTTTTAGTAATATCTATTTTTTTATATACTTTAATTTATCTAATTAACACAATAACTAAAATTATAAAAAAATCAATAAAATTTCAAACTGCCATATTACTTATTTTAAAAAACTTTCTTGCATTTACCGTAATAATTTACTTCTTTTTTATTTTCTTATGGGGACTAAATTATTACAGATTGCCATTTTCTCAAATAGTTAATTTAAATACATCTCCTGCTTCTATTGATGAACTTGAAAATCTATGTAAAAATTTAATTCAACATGGAAATCAACTTAGAAATTATATTAAAGAAGACTCTGTTGGAATAATGACTATTTCTGGTGGCTATAAAAGTGTTTTTAAAAGAGCTGACTTAGGATATCAAAACATAGGTCAAACTATAAAAATATTTAACGGAAAATATGGAAAACCGAAAAAGATATTGTTTTCAAATTTTTTATCTTATGCTGGTATATCTGGAATATATTTTCCATTTACTTCAGAAACTAATATAAATATTCTTCAGCCACATTCCATGCTGCCTAGTACAGTCTGTCATGAAATGGCACATCAACGAGGATTTGCAAGAGAAGATGAAGCAAATTACATTGCATATTTAGTATGCATTAAACATCCAGATATTGATTTCCAATATTCTGGTATTCTTTTAGCAATTATTCATTCTATGAATGCTCTTTATATGCATGATAAAAAAAAATATTTTGAATTAGAAAAATTATATTGTGATGGTATGAAGCGGGATTTATGTGCAATAAGAAATTTTTGGATTTCCCATGAAGGACCTATTGAAAAAATATCAAATAAAATAAACGATACTTACCTTAAATTAAATCATCAAAAAGAAGGTGTTTATAGCTACGGTAAAATGGTTGACCTATTAATTGCTGAATATAAACTAAAAAACAATTTAAATTTTAATCAATCAAAACAACATTTTTAATCAGCTTTTTTATTCATTAAAATATGAACTGTAGGTTCAATAAGTACTTTTTGAGCTACTTTATAAATATCTTCTACACTAATATAATCTAGCTTTTTCAAGTCTTCTATAAATCCATCAATCCTTTTATTCATTAATTTTTGATTTAATGCATAATTGCAAAGTCCTGATGAATCTTCTAATATCGCAGCAATAGAAGTTTTTATAATCTTTTTCATAAGATTTATATCTTTTTCTTCAAGAATGATTTTTCTGTTTTTTATCTTTTCAATCGATTCTTCTATAATTTTTTTTGCTTCCCAAACATTACTTTCTTCTACAGCAGTGTATATATATAAGGTTTTAATAAATTCTGTAGCATCCATTTCTGAGTATATATCATAAGCTAATCCCCTCTCCTCTCTAAGAGCCCTAAATAAAATTGAATTTGCACTTACACCTAATTTATGATTTAAAATATCAAGTGCAATTTCTTCTTCCCTTGTAAGTCCATAAAAAGTATATAAGTAAATAAGTGTATTTTGCTCTATATTGTTTTTGTATGAAATTTTTTCTATAGACTTGTTTCTTTCTGTAATGATAACTTCTTTCTTTTTTCCTACTGTTTTATTATTCCAATCTCCAAAATATCTTTCTATAATTTCTTTAATTTTATCATGTTCATAAGGAGATACAACAGCAATTATACACCTACTTGGAATATAATTTTCTTTATAAAACTTTAATAATTGCTTTCTAGTAAACATTTTTATATTTTTTTCACTTCCAATAACATCGTATTTTAAAGGACTTTTTTCAAAGGCTAAACTATGAACCTTACTAAAACTGTAATCTTCTATATCATCAATACACGATTTGATTTCAGATAATATAACTCCTCTTTCTTTTTCCAATTCATTCTTCGGAAAAGTTGAATTTATTAAAATATCAGATAAAACTTCTACTGATGATTCTAATTCTTCAGCTAGAGCCGTCACAGAAAAAACAGTACTTGTATAATTTGTATAAGCATCATAGTTACCGCCACATTTTTCTAAATCATAATTAATCTGATTATTATCTCTTTTTTTTGTACCTTTAAACAACATATGTTCTATAAAATGACAAATTCCCTTTTCGCTAATTTTTTCATTAATAGCCCCTATATTTATACCAATATTTATACAAAATAGTCTTGTATCTCTTTTTATAGACACCAAATTTATACCGTTTTTAAGTCTATGTTCCTTATAATCAAATACTCGTGTATTCATATGTGTCATTTTCTACCCTTTCTAATTTATTACAATATTTTTTTACATTCAATAGGACTAGAAAGAATGATAGATGTCTTTGTATCTCCAAATCTCTTTATATCATCAATTAATTTTTCTAATTCATCCATATTTTCTATAATTACTTTTAATGTCATACAATCTCCACCAGTTATATGATGGCATTCTACTATAGAATCTACTGTAGGTACAAATTCTAAAAATTTCTTATACTTTTCTGCTCTTATTGCTACATCTATAAATGCACTTATATTTTTATTAAGTTTTTTGGGATTAACTATGGCTTTATACCCTATGATTACTCCACTTTCTTCTAACCTTTTAACTCTCTCTGACACAGCTGGTGACGTCAATCCAACCATCTTTCCTAAATCTTTCATTGAAATTCTACCATCTTCTTGTAATATTTCAAGAATTTTTAAATCCGTAGAATCCATTAAATTCCCTCCATTAAGAAAATAAAGATTTTCAAAAAATAAATTTAATTAATAAATCAATTTAAGTATATCACTTTATTTGTCAACTGTACATAATAGATACTAATTGTTAGAATATTGATAAAGATATATTTTTATATTGACATTTTTTTATAAATTTATTAGGAGGTCATTTATGTCTCAAATAGGAATTACTGAAACTATTTTAAGAGATGCACACCAATCTTTAATTGCTACAAGACTTAAAATTGATGAAATAGTACCTATTTTAGAAAAACTTGATGAAGTAGGATATAATGCATTAGAATGCTGGGGTGGAGCTACATTTGATTCTTGTCTGAGATTTTTAAATGAAGACCCTTGGGAAAGACTTAGAGTAATAAGAAAACATGTTAAAAAAACTAAACTTCAAATGCTATTAAGAGGACAAAATATACTAGGCTACAAACATTATGCTGATGATGTAGTGATAGAATTTGTAAAAAAATCTATAGCTAATGGTATAGATATAATTAGAATTTTTGATGCTCTCAATGATGTAAGAAATTTAAAAGTCGCTATTGAAACTACTAAAAAAGAAGGTGGTCATGCTCAAGCAGCAATTTCATATACAATAAGTCCAGTTCATACAATAAATACGTATGTAAAATTGGCTAAAGATATGGAAAATATGGGAGCAGACAGTATATGTATAAAAGATATGTCAGGGCTTTTAACTCCTTATACTGCATATGACCTTATAAGTGCAATTAAAAAAGAAGTAGATATACCTATTGAATTACATTCTCATGCCACTAGTGGTCTTGCAAGTATGACTTATCTTAAAGCGATAGAAGCTGGTGTAGATATAATAGATACTGCTATCTCCCCATTTGCTCTAGGAACATCTCAACCACCTACAGAACCTATGGTAGCTACATTAAAAGAAACTAAGTATGATACAGGACTTGATATGGATAAATTAAATGAAATAGCAGAGTATTTCAGACCTATAAGAGAAAAATATATGAAAGAAGGTATACTAAATCCTAAAGTATTGGGCGTAGATATAAATACATTAATATATCAAGTTCCGGGCGGAATGTTATCTAATTTAGTAAGTCAGCTTACTATGCAAAATGCTCTTGATAAATTTGAAGAAGTATTAAAAGAAATACCTAGAGTAAGAGAAGATTTAGGATATCCACCATTAGTTACACCTACAAGTCAAATGGTAGGAACTCAAGCAGTATTTAATGTAATTACTGGTGAAAGATATAAAATGGTACCTAAAGAAATAAAAGCTTATGTTAAGGGTATGTATGGAAGACCAACCGTACCTATAAAAGAAGAAATTATTAAAAAGATAATTGGCAATGAAGAAGTTATCACTTGTAGGCCTGCAGATTTAATAAAACCACAGCTTAAAAATATTAGGAATGAAATAAAAGAATATATAGAACAAGAAGAAGATGTACTAACTTATGCATTGTTTCCACAAGTAGCTTTAAAATTCTTTGAACAACGTCAAGCCAAAAAATATAAAATAGAAGGTACTTTAGTAAATTTAGAACTTAAAACTCATCCTGCATAAAAATATGTGGACTTAGTCCACATATTTTATTTATAAACTTAAATTTTTTCTTTTACTTTTTTCCCCACATATTTTATTGCACTACATGCCAATATTTTTGTTGGATCTATACATATTTCATCTATTCTAAACATTTCAAAAGCAACAGGAAGTTCTGTGCATCCAAGTATAAATACATCGATATTATTATTTTTAAATTTGTATAAAACATTTTTAAAGTTTTTAAGTTCTATATTATATTTTCCCGCTTTTATACTATAAATCAATTCTGTAACATATTTTTGTTCGCAATCATCAGGCTTGATTATTTCTAAATCATATCTAGAAAAAACTTTATCATATATTTTAGACTTATTTGTCCCCTCTGTTGCCAATAATGCAACTTTCTTAACTTTAGGATATAATTTTTTTGTTTCCTTTGCAGTTTCTTCTATCATATTTATAAACGGTATTTTTATATATTTAACAATCTCATCATAAAAGTAATGTGCTGTATTACATGGCATAACTATTACATCTGCTCCCATCATCTCTAAACGAAGAGCTGACCTAATTAAATAATCAGTAGGGTCTTTCCCACTATTTATAATATATTCCGTTCTATCTGGTATCTGCGTATTATTATCGACAATTACTGGAATATGTTCGTTATCTCCATTTGCATCTGTCAAAGTGATTATTTTTTTTAATAAATCAGCAGTTGCTAAGGGTCCCATCCCTCCTAATATTCCTATTGTCTTCATACTCCCCCACCTCAATATGTTATATGTTTTAAATTTTTGTAATAATTATAACATATTTTAGTGAGTATTTTATTTTAATTTTACATTTTTGTAAATATGTTTTTAGTTTAATTTATACAACTATTACATTCTTACATCCATTTTTATAAGCAATATCCGATAATTCATTCATAATATCATCTGATGGAACATAACTTTTAATCAAATCCATTCTCACACCAACAGGTCTGTACTTTATTATTTTATATCTTATATACGGATTAATTGAAGCTATAAATTTACTAATATTATCTACATTAAAATAATTATCTAAAATTTCAGGTACTATAACTGTTCTCACTTCGTATAATTTTCCAATTTCTCCTAAATATTTTACATTGTCTAAAACTGTCTTATTATCTTTACCAGTCAACATAATATGTTCTTTAGCATTATAAGATTTAATATCTACCATTGCCATATCCATTGAATTAATAAGCTCATATTTATCTTTTAAAGATATAAACCCATTTGTATCTAAGAATGTACTTAATCCAAGTTTTCTTGCTTGATTGAATAGAGCTGTTACAAAATCATATTGCAATGTACATTCTCCACCAGAAACAGTTATTCCCGAAATAAATTCTTTTACTTTGTTTATTTCTTTTAGTACATCTTCAACACTCATTTCTCTAATTTTAGGAGAGCTATCGTTAGGACATGCTCTTATACAAATATCACAATTTTGACAAGATTTATAATCCCATATAACTTTACCATCTGCTTTTTCTAAAGCTCCATATGGACATGCTTGAACGCATATTCCACAATTACTGCAAATATTTATAGTTTCAGGATTATGACAATAAAGACAGTTAAAGTTACAACCTTGTAGAAAAATAGCTGTTCTATTCCCCGGTCCATCAACACTGCTAAATGGTATTATTTTATTGACGATTCCCTTAACCATTTCTTCTTACCTTTCTCTCTAATATCCTTGAATTTTTAACAGACCCAAGTCCAAGTGCAACTGTATCCCTAAGTACTTGTTTTCCAGCATCTAATTTCTCCATTTCTGATTTTTTCACTAAATATCCTGTAATTCTTATAACATCGCTATCTGAAGAATAAAATGAAAAATATCTCATATTATGTTTAAATGCACCTTTTATTATATCTAAAATATACTCAGGATTATTTTTAACAGTTTTATCAAATGTAAAAATATCGCCAATTCCAGACGGGAAGAATTTATGAAATCTTGCAGCTTGAATTATGTGTTCATGAATTTCAGGTTCTTCTCCAATAGGTATTCTACAACCGGGACTGATTCCGTAATCTGTATCTATCCCAACTTGAGCATGTAGTAAATATTTACCATTAGAAAACTTACAATGTGGATTATGATGTTTATTTACTTCTTCTTCAAGTTTTGAAATAATAGTATATCCTAAATCATTTGCTTTTTTACCATGACCAAATCTATCTTTTTGATTTTCAGAATTTATAAAATGATTAACACATTCAGCTAAACCAAACATTCCAAACATAGCAGTAAATTTCTCTTTATGAATTAGACCTTCTCTAACTAAAAAACTGCTTTCAAAAAATCCGCTTTCCTCTACTAAAAATTTAATTCTCTCATCCATATACTCTGCCATTTTCTTTACTGCATCAGGCAGTAAATTATTTAAAAAATCATCTTCATTTTTTGCTTTCTTGGCTAATCCAGCAAGATTAAGTCTTACAAGAGTATAGCTTCCACCACCAATTGGAAGCCCATTATAACAGCTAGCTATTCCATAATTTTCTCCAAACTCTTTTTTAAACATTTCATGATTAGCAAAACTTGGCTTTGCAGTTACTAAAGCTGTATTTATAGCGTCTAAAGCAAAATCATCAGGTGTATTACTGCTGTATTTAAGTGTTATATTTGGAATTGAAGCCTCTATTTCCCTTTCTGCTTTTAAAATCAATCTTCCTGCCTTTGTTTCATTTGGACCAATATTTGCATGACAAAAAGAATCAGTTATTGTTCTATCTATATGAATTAAAAATAATTTTATAGCTTGATAAGCTTCTTCTTCATCATTTATAAATGACTCAAGTAAATAATCTATATTTCCTATGTATACTGGAAAAGAAGTTATAGATGGAACATGCTTATATAATATTAAAAGATTATTTACAGCTTCATAGATGTTTTTAGGAGGTTTTAATCCTAAAAAACTGCTGCCTTCTCTCATGAACTTATCATAATCTGGAATTATATATCTAGGTCTATAAGGAGCATTACCTTCAAATAAATCACAAATTATCCCTTCACTTCTATACTGCTGTACTTCTTTGCTAATATTTAATACATTTAGACTATTCTCTGCTTCTCTAGCAAGACTGAGAACTTTTTGTTCATATGTTAATGTCCTATCTTTAATTATATTCAAAACTTTATCCATTATTATCACTCCACTTTCTTCTTTTATAAATATAATGGTAATATTTATAAGGATTTAATTCATCTAAAATACCTCTTTTAATAGATACTAATTCCCAATCGTTATAATCTATATATGGAAAATATGTATCTCCTTTAAATTCATACTCTATTTTAGTTATATATAACTTATTTGATACGGAAATAAACTGCTCATACACTTTTTTTCCACCTATTATAAAAACTTCTTCATCTTTTTTATATATTTTAGACAACGCTTCTTCAATAGAATAGACAATTTCCACACCATCAGCCTTAAAACTTTTATTATTTGTCAAAACGATGTTTCTTCTCTTTTGTAAAGGTTTTCCTAAAGATTCATAAGTTTTTCTTCCCATTATAACTATATGACCAGTAGTAACTTTTTTAAAATATTCAAGGTCTTTAGGCAAATACCACGGTAAAACTCCATTTTTTCCAATCAAACCATTTTTATCCATAGCTGCTATGATTGAAATGTTCATATATTAATTCCTTTCACTTTTTTATTTTATTATAAAACATAATTAGTATAAGTTCTACTTTGCAAATTTAAAATGTTTTTACATTTTAATTTTTTTCTAATGACAAATTTTTATATATGTCATCTTTCATATGGAATCCATCTTTTATAACAGTTTCATCAATATTATCTTTGTCTACAGCAATTGGATCAACTACATAATATGGAATGTAATATTTTCCATTATAAATATTATTTTGAATTTTTAACTCATATCCCTTTGCAAGACTTATTGCTATCTTAGCTGTAGCTTCAGCAAGTTTCTCTATGGGTTTATAAACTGTCATAAGTTGTGTTCCTTCCACAACTCTCTGACAAGCAGCAAGGTCAGCATCTTGCCCTACAACAGTTATTTTTCCTGCAAGTCTGTGTTCAGATAAAGCTTCTATTATACCATCAGCCAATTCATCATTACATGCAATTATTGCATCAATTTTTTTTCCTCTTTGTAAAAGTTCATCTGTTATTTTAAATGCACATTCTTTCAGCCAATTTGGTACCCTTTCTTCACAAATAACTTTAATATATCCTTTTTTTATTTTAGGACTTAAAATTTTATCATATCCTTCTTTTATCATATTGGTATTGTTATCACTTTCTGGTCCATTTATTATGACGTAATTGCCTTTTGGAACTTTTTTTAACGCATATTCTGCCATTAGCTTTCCTACTTTAACATTGTCAAAAGATATATACATATCTATATCTGAATTGAGAACTAATCTGTCATATGAAATAACTTTTACTCCTTTTTTCTTTGCAAGCTCTACTGCATATGATGCCTTTATTAAATCATTTGGAACAATTATTAAAACATCAATTCCTTGATTTAATAAATATTTAACCTGTTTAATTTGGTCATTATCATTGTTATTTGCATTTTGAACCAAAATATCTGCCCCAAGTTCTTTGACCTTTGCCATTAAAATATCCCTATCTTTTACCCATCTTTCTTCTTTTAACGTTCCAAGTGAAAAACCTATTTTTATATTACTGTCTGCTATATCTTTTTTATCATCATTACTATTTTTAACATTTTCAACAAAACTTTTAACATTTAAAGCTATAAGTACTACAACTATAAAGAAAAGCAAAAATACTATTGTTCTCCTATAATCCTCTTTAATCTTCCCCATCATATCACCTCTTGTGATGTCAATTTTATCCTATAATCTGTAGGGGACATACCTGTTACCTTTTTAAAAATTTTACTAAAATAATTTGGGTCACTATACCCTATTTCATAAGATATTTCTTTAATACTTATATCAAAATCTTTAAGTAATTCCTTCGATTTTTCTATTCTCAGTTCAGTTAAATAATCAACAAAATTTTTACCAATAGAATCTTTAAAAAACTTACTAAAATAATGATAGCTCATATTTATTTCTTTTGCTACATCATTTAAGCTGATATTTTTATTGTAGTTATCTTCTATATATTTTATAGCTTTAGCTATTAAGCCACTTAACTCTTTTTCCCTTGTTTTTTTAACATTTTCAATAATCTTTTTTAAATGATTTGTATAGCTTATTTTTATATTTCCTATATCGTTTATTTTCAAGAAATCAATTAAAAATTTCTGATCTGAAAAATTCTTTTTCACTATTTCATATGGAACCGCTCTCTGTAAACCTATTAAAAGTTCTAAAAGACTAGATTTCAAACTATCTATATCTTCCTTATAATTCATAGAAATCCACAAAAATATTTCTTCAAATACTTCTAAAGCACCATTTACATCTCCAGTCATAATTTTTTGAATAAGTTTTTTTTCTTCTTTTAAAGGATATATATCTTCTTTATCAATTGTTAAAGCTATATCTTCAAAGTGAATTATAATTTCACCATTTGAAACAGATGTAGCCATATAAGCTTCATTATATGATTTTGAAAAATTATCTATAGAATAAATTCTTCCAACTCCTACTTTATAATCTATATCTATATTTCTATTAATTCGTTCAGCAATTTTCGTTGCAATCTCAATTGAAAGATTTCTTGCCCCATAAGAATCTTCAGATTCTTTACATGGAATATATGCAACTATTCTATCCAACAAAGGGGGGCCAACTAAACATTTTGTTATACTTTTTAATTCTAAACTAAAAATGTCAAAAAATTTCTGCTTTTGAAGACTTTTCTTTATATTTTCTTCTTTTGTCAAATTAGTGAAATCTTCTATAATGGCCATAATTACATAACCTCTTTTGAGGTTCATACTAAATATCTCTTCATAAAATTGTAAATCTCTTATTGAATCACTATTAAAAAGATGAGAATATATAAACTGTCCTTCCAAAACAGGCAGTATTTTATTAATTTTTTCATTTAATATTATTTCTCTTTGAATAGCTTCTCTTTTTAAGGATATGTTTTTATTTAACTTGTCAAGAACTTTTATCACTTTCTCTTTATTTATAGGTTTTAATAAATATTCAAAAACTCCCAAATTAACTGCTTCCTTAGCATATTCAAAATATTCATATGCTGTAATAATTACAAATTTTGTATCATTATTTGTAGATTTTATTTTACGAATAGCATCTATCCCATTTATTCCTGGCATTCTTATGTCCATAAAAATGACATCAGGTTTTAAATCTAAAGCCAATTCTATAACTTCTCTTCCTGACCTCGCACATCCAACTATTTGAACGTCATCTACATATTTATCTATAATAAACTTTATTGACTCGATAACTATATATTCATCATCAGCTATTAATAAACTTATCATACTAAAATCACATCCTCACAATATGGTATTTTTAATGTAACTTTTGTTCCAATCCCTATTTTACTTTCAATTTCTATAATTTCCTCAACATCTGAAATATTAAAAAAAAGTTTTAATCTATTTATTACATTGTGCATACCTATTCCAGTAACATGTTTCTTTGAAGATTTACTGCTTTTATCATATAAAATTTTATCAATATCCTCTTTCTTAATTCCAATTCCATTATCTATAATTTCTATTAATACCTTATTGTCTTTTCTTTTTACATTCAAATGTATTTCTCCATTTCTCTCTAAATCTTCAAGCCCATGTATATATGAATTTTCAACGATTGGTTGAATAATAATACATGGAATTTTTATATCCAGTAAAGTTTCATCTATATTTGTATAAAAACTAATTTTATCTCCAAATCTAGTTTTTAAAATATACATATAATTTTTTACATAGTTAATTTCATCCCTCAAACTTACGGGCTTTTCAAGTTTTCTCAAATTATATCTAAAAAGTTCCGCCACACTTTGTATAAATTCAGAAGCTCTATCAGCGCCTTCCATCATAGAAAGCTGCGAAGCCGCATTTAAAGTATTAAATAAAAAATGAGGATTGATTTGAGATTGAAGTGATTTTAATTCTGCATCTTTTAATAAACTCTTCATTTTTAAATTTTGCATTTCCTGTTCTTTAAGTTTTTTCTCTATTTCTGCTTGTCCTTTAATTTCTTCTATATGTCTTTTTATGTTTACAACCATCTTATTAAATGCTTTTATTAATATATCTATTTCATCATTTGTCTTTATTTTAACTGGTTCAATATTATAATCTCCCTTTGAAATTCTCTCTGCAGAATTAGATAATTCTATTATGGGTTTTGTCAATTTATAAGTAAAAAAAAGTGCTAAAAAAATACTTATTAAAGTAGACAAAATTATAAGAAATAAATTGAAATAACTTATGTAGTTCATATTTCTAGTTGTAGAAACATATTTTTCAGAACCTTTTTGAAGTTTGCTATTGAGAAGTTCATTTATATAAAATTTAATATATTCACTTATTTCATTTGACCTTCTATAATAACTAATATATTCATTACTTATTCTTCCTCTTTTAGCATTAACTGCTTTGTCAGTCTTATCTAAAAGTTCATCTATCATAAATCCTATATCTTTAAGCATAATTTTATCTATATCATATACAGCTTCTCTTGAAATTGACATGGACTTTTCTTGAAGTTTATTATAACAAGTATAATAATTTAAAAGAGCATCAGACGACCTTGTTGTAAGATACCTTTCAACTGACAGCATAAGTGAATTTACATCATTATTTAAATCATTTAAATATACATAATCAGTAATTATTGATTCAAGTTTTATCAAAACTAATTTTGCATTATAATATGAAAAACCACTAACTAATCCAAAAAGTATTGTTATTATCAAATAATAAATTATAAGTTTTTTTCTAATTCCAGTAAATTTTAAAAATCTTTTTATCATTATTCCACCAACTATTCATCTACTTAGATTTCTTTTCCATCTCATAAAGTGTTTTATTTGTAATGACTTTTACTCCCGTATCTATAAAAGTTGATACATTATTATTTTCTTTTATGTCGATTAATGCCTTTAAACTTTCATATCCCATCTTATACGGATCGCTCATAACAGTTCCATATATTATTCCCTTTTTTATATATCTCAAAATACTCTCTGTATCTCCATAACCTACTATCACTATATCTCCTACTTTGTTAAAATTAACAATCTGCCTAGCAGTACCTAATGTATCTACTGAATTTGTAGTGTATATTGCATCTATATTTTCACCATCATTTATTATAGACTGTGCTATTTCTTCAGCACTTAAAATTCCCATCTTGTAAGTATATATTTTTTGAACCTTCATCTTTGGATAACTTTTTATACCACTTAAAAAACCATTTATTTTAAGATTTTGGTTTACTTCATCAAGTTCTACATCACTGCTTACAATTATAGCTATATTTGCTTTGGCATTTGTAGCTTCTATCATCAATTTTGCAGCTTCTTTGCCTAATTGAAAACTATTCGTTCCAACAAATGCCTTTCGATTGCTTTTTTTATCATCATTTTCAATAGTAACTATTGGAATACCTCTGTTGTAAGCTTTATTTATAATAGAAGTAAAATCTAAAGTATTAGAAACATGTGTTATTATTCCGTCTACTCTAGAAGTTACCGCTATATCAAGAAATTTCAGTTCTTCTTGTGGATTGTTAAATCTAGGTGCATTAAATTCTACTACTGCATTGAAATCTTTAGAGGCCTTGTCTATACCTTGTCTAACTTCTCTCCAAAATGGGTCAACGGAATTTTGAGCAATTACATAAAAATGATATTTAGGTTTCGACTGAAAGAATACGTTTTCTCTTTTATTAAGAAAATATAAAAAAATAATATTGATAATTATCAATACAATCAAAATTGATATTATATTCCTTTTTAGAAAATCAACTACAAATTTCGTTTTTTCCATTTATATGCTGACTCCTTTTACAATTTAATTCTCAACTTTAAACTCTTAAATACTATTATACAAAATTAAAAAAATTATCATAGTAGTACAATTATTCGATATTTTTTTTAAATATCCTTCTATTTTTTATGCAATATGACAAAATCTATTTTAAAAAATAAAAGCTATGTCATCTTTCGACATAGCTTTTTGAAGTAAAATTTATTTTATAACTACAGGTTTTACATCCCATATTTCCCTTGCATAATCTAATATAGTTCTATCACTGCTGAATTTACCACTATTTGCCATGTTAATCCAACACTTTTTAGCCCAGCTCAATCTATCTCTATATGCTTTATCAATTTCTTGTTGAGCTTTTCTATAATCGTCAAAATCTCTTAAAAGAAAATAATTATCTGGTTTATGCCAGCTAGCACCCTTTAATAAAGAATTGTAAAGTTCCTCAAACATACCAGTTCCACCATCATCAAATGTTCCGTCTATAAGTGTATCTACAACTCTTTTTAATCCCGGAACTTTCTCATAATACTCTTTAGGGTCATATGTATCTTTTATTCTTTCAATTTCCTCTACTCTAGCTCCAAATATAAAATTGTTTTCACTACCTGCTTCAGCAACTATTTCTACATTTGCCCCATCATAAGTTCCAAGAGTTGGTGTTCCATTGAGCATAAACTTCATATTTCCTGTACCAGAAGCTTCTTTACCTGCTGTAGAGATTTGTTCAGATACATCGGCTGCTGGGAAAAGTTTCTCTGCATATGAAACTCTATAGTTTTGTACAAATACAACTTTAATTTTATCGTTTACTTCTGGGTCATTATTTATGAGCTTTGCAATTTCATTGATATATTTTATTATACCTTTAGCTCTATAATATCCCGGTGCAGCTTTTGCTCCAAATATAAATGTTCTTGGAACTATATCCATATTTGGATTCTCTTTAAGTCTAAAGTATAAATCTAATATGTGGAAAGCATTTAATAATTGTCTTTTATATTCATGTAGTCTTTTTATTTGTATATCAAATATAGAATTAGGATTTATCTGTATATCTTCTACTTTTCTAATATACTCAGCTAATTCTTTCTTCTTATTTTCTTTTATCTGCATAAATCTATTTAAAATATTTTCATCATCTTTATACTTTTCTAATTCTTTAAGTCTTGACAAATCTCTTATCCAATCCTTTGTTCCAAGTAATTCTGAAATTAGCTCCGTTAATTCTTTATTACATAATGCAATCCATCTTCTTGGAGTAATTCCATTCGTTTTATTTTGAAATCTTTCAGGATAAAGCTCATACCAATCTTTTAATTCTTGATGCTTTAATATATTAGTATGAAGCTCTGCAACTCCATTAGTTGTATGTGTTCCATGAATAGCCAGCCAAGCCATATGTATCATATTATCTGATATAATTCTCATCTTCTTTAACTTAGATATACTGTAACCCTTTTCTTTTAATTCAATAATAAATCTTATATCTATATCTTCAATGATTTCAAATATTCTCGGTAAAATCTCTTTATAAAGTCTTACATCCCACTTCTCTAATGCCTCCGATAATATTGTATGATTTGTATATGCAAAAGTATTAACTGTAATTTCCCATGCTCTTTCCCATTCTATACCTTCTTCATCAACTAATATTCTCATAAGTTCAGGAATAGCAACTACAGGATGTGTATCATTTAATTGTATTGCATGGTATTTTGGAAACAAATCAAATTTATTTCCAAATTTTCTTTTAAATTTAGAAATTAAATCTTGTAAAGATGCAGATACAAAGAAATACTGCTGTTTTAATCTCAATATTTTACCTTCTCTTTTTGAATCATTAGGATATAATACCCTTGAAATATCTTCTGCTCTATTCTTTTCTTTAACAGCTTCATCATATTCCTGCTCATTAAAAAGCTTAAAATCAAATTCCTTTATAGGTTCAGCTTGCCATAATCTAAGTTTATTTATATTTTTAGTTTTAAACCCTAAAATAGGAGTATCATATGGAACTGCCTTTACCTTTCCATCTGCAAATTCAACTATTACACTATCTTCATCTCTTCTTATAGACCAAGGGTCGCCATACTTCAACCAATTATCTGCTTCTTCAACTTGAAATCCATTTTCAAACTTTTGTTTGAAAATTCCATATCTATATCTTATTCCATATCCTGTAAGCGGAATATTCATAGTTGCACTAGAATCTAAAAAACAAGCTGCTAATCTTCCTAATCCGCCATTTCCAAGACCTGCATCTTCCTCAACCTCTTCTATTTTATTTAAATCTATATTTAACTGACCAAGAACTTCTTTAACTTCATCATAAAAACCTAAATTGAGTAAATTATTTCCAAGTGCTCTTCCCATCAAATATTCAGCAGATAAATAATATGCCCTTTTAACTTTTGAATATTCTTCTTCAGTTTTAGACCAATTGTCAATTATCATTTCCATTATCGCTTTGCTTATTACATTATATTTTTCATATTCAGTAGCTTCATCTAATGTTTTTCCATAATCAGATTTGATTATTCTATTTATACTTTCTATAAATCTCTCTTTACTAAACATTAAAAACATTACCTCCCGTATAATTTTGTAATTTTATAAATTTTCTTAGCCAATTTATCAGTTAAATCGTCTTTCTTTACTCTCCACTGCCAGTTTCCACCTATAGTCGATGGTATATTCATTCTAGCTTCACTTCCAAGCCCTAAAAAATCCTGCATCTGTGCTATAGCTAAAGAAGCAACTGAAGCCCATGCACCTCTGATAAATCCCCAATTATATCCTTCTCTTTTATTTAATTTTAAATATCTTTTAGCAAAATTTACATCTTTCTTATTTGCACTTTCAAACCAACCATTGACTGTATCATTATCATGTGTTCCAGTATATACAATACAATTTTTATCATAATTATGAGGTAGATAATCACTTTCTTCCCTAGTATCAAATGCAAATTGCAGAACTTTCATACCCGGATACCCTGTTTCTTCTCTGAATTTAATAACTTCATCAGTTAAAAAACCTAAATCTTCAGCTATAACTTTTATATTTCCAAGTTCTTTTTTTATAGCTTTAAATAATTTTATTCCAGGTCCTTTTACCCATCTACCATTGACTGCAGTTTCATCACCATATGGAATTTCCCAATAGGATTCAAACCCTCTAAAATGATCTATTCTTATTACATCATACAATCTACTGTTCATTCTAATTCTTTCTATCCACCAATCAAAATTTCTTTTTTCTAATAAATCCCATCTATATATCGGATTCCCCCATAACTGTCCAGTTTTTGAAAAAGCATCAGGGGGACACCCTGCAACTTTCAAAGGCATTTTGTCTTCATCTAATAGAAAAATTTCGCTGTTTGCCCATGTATCTGCACTATCTTCAGCTACATATATTGGAATATCTCCTATTATTTGAATTCCTCTTTCATTGGCATATTTTTTTAATGCAAACCACTGCTTGAAAAATAAAAATTGTAAAAATACCCAGTATTCTATTTCATCTTTTAAATCTTTTTTATATTTTTTAAGAGCCTCTTTTTTTCTAAGCTTTATATCTTCATCCCATTCTTGCCATGGTCTTAAATTAAATTGCGACTTAATTGCCATATATAATGAAAAATCTTCTAACCAATCCTTATTTTCCTCTTCAAATTTCCTAATCTCATCTTTATATTTATCTTTACCATTTTTATAAGCTAATCTTAAAATAGGCATTTTATTTTTAAATATTTTGTCGTAATCAACTTTCTCTACATCATTTCCAAAATCTAACCCTGCATAATCCTCTTTTTTTATAAGACCTTCTCTTTCTAATATATCTAAATCTATAAAATATGGATTTCCTGCAAAAGCTGAAAAAGATTGATAAGGTGAATCTCCGTAACCAGTTATACCTAGTGGTAGTATTTGCCAGTAACTTTGTCCTGAATTTACTAAAAAATCTACAAATTCATAGGCATCTTTTCCAAAAGTTCCTATTCCATAAGGACTTGGTAAAGATGATATATGCATTAATATTCCACTACTTCTTTTAAACATATCACTACTCCCTCTGTTAAATATATATTAATATAGTTTAATTAATCTCTACTTTCTTTTTTATAATCTTTCCATTAGTACTTACTATATAAAAATTTATCAGTTTAACATCTTTATTCCCTCTATTATCAATCTCTATTTTAAAATCATCTTTTACTTTTTCAATATAAATATGAATCTCATCGTATTTTCCATCTTTATAATCACATGTCTTTCCATCATCATCGTAATATACATATAAACATTTATTTTCAATAAATGCCAATACATCTAACTTTGTATTTTTAATAGATTCTACATTTTTCCCATGCTTTCCAATAATAATCATCTTGTCTTTTCTTATGAATATTGGAATTTCATCTAACTCAACATTTATATAATTATGTCCTTTATTAATTATTTCAAAATTTCTGTCTGTATAATCTCTAACTTTCCATAAAAGCATATCTTCTGGCAACCATACATATCGCCATTTAGAATTTTCTTGATAAATTGGAGCTACCATTATAGACTCTCCAACTAATAATTGGTCTTCTACTCTCCTTGAAATATCATCATCATATTCAAATACTAATGGAGAAAAATAAACACCTCCATCTTTAACTGCTTTCATAAACTCTGAATAAATATACGGTATAAGTGCATACCTCAATCTTATAATATTTCTGAGTATTTTAGTCGTATTTTCATCAAACGCAAATGGTTCTTGATTTCTAGTACCTAATGCAGAATGATTTCTAAAAAGAGGAGTAAATACACTAAACTGACTCCATCTTATAATGAGCTCTGCATTGGCATTTCCCCCAAATCCACCTGTATCTGCTCCAGAATATAAAAATCCACACATATTTATAGAAGGCATCATTTTTATATTAAGCAGTAAATGCTCCCACCAAGAATAATTATCTCCAGTCCATATTCCTGCATATCTGTGCATTCCTATGTATGATGCCCTTGAAAACAGTAAAAATCTTTTATTTGGACTAATTTCTTCAAGTCCTTCAGCTGCTGCTCTAGTCATATTATAGCCATATAGATTATGCACCTTATAGTGATTTACAATTTTTCCATCTATCTTATGATAAAAACTTTTATAATCATCTATATTATTTGATAAATTTATAAATTCATCTCTAAGGTCAAAAAAAGTATATATATCAAGATTTTTAGATTCTGATTCTTCAGCTTTTTTTATAGCTTTATCCAATCCTCTATCTGAATAAAAGATTGCTGGTTCGTTCATATCATTCCAAAATCCTTCTATTCCAAAATCAACTAGTTTTTTATACTTTAAGCCAAACCATTTTCTAGCCACCGGATTTAAAAAGTCAGGAAAATGTACTCTACCCGGCCATACTGCTCCAACAAATGGATTACCTTTTTCATCTGTGCAAAATAGACCTTTCTCTATTCCTTCTTCATAAATATCATAACCTTCTTCAATTTTTACCCCTGCATCTATTATAGGAATTAATCTAAAACCTTTTGTCCTCATATCTTCTACAAACTTTTTAAAGTTCGGAAATCTCTCTTTACTTACTGTAAAATCTTTGAAATCTTCCATATAATCTATATCCAGATAAATAGCATCACACGGTATATCATTTTCTATAAACTTCTTTGCAATTTCTTCTATTTCATCTGCAGTTTTATAACTCCACCTACTCTGCTGAAATCCAAAAGCCCATTTAGGAGGTACATACGACTGTCCTATAAGCTTTAAAAATGTTTTAACTATTTCTTTAGAAGAATCACCTTTAATTATATAAAAATCAAAATTGTTATCAGAAACTTCTATTTGTAAATAATCCCTATTTGTAAATCCAATATCAAAAACAACTTTACTTGGATAATCAACAAAGATACCAAACTTTTCTCTTCCATCGATTATTATAAAATTATGTGCTCCATATAATGATTTTACATCTGGAGTATGTCTTGGATTATCTGTGCAAAATGATTCGTATATGCCGCCTCTTTTATTTATCCCCCTTAAATTTTCCCCTAATCCAAGAATTATATCTTCTAAGCTCATTTTATATTTAAAAATAACAGTATTCCCTTCAATTACTTCAAAATAATCTATTTTAGATTTTTTTATCTCTAAACCTTCCATTAATACTGCATCTGTCTTAATTGGATTTCCAAATCTATACTTCAATACTTTTTCATTTATCTCATATACTTTCATATTCATCCCTCATTTAAATTGCTATTTTATTGATCCATCTGTTACTCCTTTAATAATATGTTTTTGAGCAATAACATAGAATATTACTATCGGAATCATTGAAATTACCAATCCAGCCAAAGCTAGATTCCATTTCTTAGAATACTGTCCGAAAAAGTAAAACATTTTTAGTGGTATAGTCTGCCACTCAGGTTTATTTATAACTAACTGTGGAAGTAAAAAGTCATTCCATATCCACATTACATTGAGTATACTTACTGTTACAGTTATAGGCTTTAAAAGAGGAAATATTATATACCAAAATACTTGAAATGTATTACAACCGTCAATAGTTGCAGCTTCTTCTAATTCTTTTGGAATATTTTTTATAAATCCATGATATAATATAATTGATAAACTTGACCCAAATCCCAAATACATAAACACTAATCCAACTGGATTTAACAATTTAAGTTTTCCCATTATATTTATTAATGGAAGCATTACCGCTTGAAATGGCACAAGCATTGCTGCTGCAAATAAAAAGAATATAAATGTACTATATTTTGTATTTGTTCTTACCAGCATCCATGCTGCCATAGAAGCAAAAACTACAATCATAAATGTACTAGATACTGTTATTAAAAGGGAGTTTAGAAATGAATGAAAAAAGTCTAATTGAACAAAAGCTTCTGCATAATTTTTAAAAGTAAAATATTTTCCAAAAGGTAAATTTAGCACATTTAAGAATATTCCTTTTTGTGTTTTAAAAGAATTTGTAAAAATTATGTATAGTGGAGATAAAAATAATATTCCAAGTAATATGCTTATAATAACTATTAAACTATTTTTTAATGTACTTTTTTTCATTACATTTCTACCTCCCTTTTCTTACTATAATATAACTGTGTCAATGTTATAGCAGCTACTGTCAATAAAAATATCACTGCTTTTGCTTGAGCTAAACCAAGCTTATTAAAGCTAAAAGCTGTACTGTATATATTCAGTGCAAGCATTTGAGTTGAACTATATGGTGCTCCATTTGTCAGCGCTAAATTTTGGTCAAATAATTTAAAGGAATTAGAAAGTGTTAAAAATAAACCTACTGTAAATGCCGGTGCTACTAAAGGTATTACTATATGTATAAGCCTTTGAAATCCATTCGCACCGTCAATTTTGGCAGCTTCAACTAAACTGTCTGGAATACTTTGAAGAGCAGCTATATATATAACCATCATATAGCCTGATAACTGCCATGACATCAATATAACAAGTCCCCAAAATCCCGTAGAAGTAGTTGACAGCCAACCTTCTAAAAAACTAATGCCAAGTGCTCCTCCTATCCAATCAAATGCTTTAACAAATATGAACTGCCATACAAATCCTAATATGAGCCCCCCAATTAAGTTTGGCATAAAAAATATACTCCTAAGAGCATTACTTATCTTCATTTTTTTAGTAACAAGTAGCGCCAAACTAAAACCAATCAAATTTATACTAATAACTGAAACTAAAGAAAATTTTGTCGTAAATATAAACGCATTTAAAAAACTTTTATCCTTTGTAAGTACTTCTATATAATTTTTAAACCCAACCCAGTTGACTTTATCAGCAATTCCATTCCAATCGGTAAAGGAATAATAAATTCCCACAAACATTGGCACTATAACTACCATCAAAAATGCTATCAAAATTGGACCGACGAATATATTAAACCATAAACTAGACTTTTTCATTTTGCCCTCCTAATAATTTAGGGGAAAGGAGGAATTACTCCTCCAATCACCTTTTTTATTGTTGTCTCATTTCTTCCCATTTAGATTTAGAATTAGAAATTACTTTATCCCAAGTCATTTCACCAGCTAAATATTTTTGAATATTTGTTCCTAAAACTTCTTGACCCCATCCTGTTGGATAACCCATGAATACCCATGGCATAGTTTTTCCTTCTTCAGCATATCTCTTAACAGCTTTTCCAAGTGGATCTTTTAATTCTAAATTTTCAAATCCTTTTAATGGAGGAATAAAGAAAAATTTATTTACGATAAAATCTTTACCTTTTTCAGATGTATAAAGCCAATTCAAGAAATCTTTAGCTGCTTCTTTATCTGCATCTGGACTATTTTTATTTATTGCCCAGTGCATTGGTACCCCAACCGGAATTGAATCTTCTACAGCTCCTTTAACTGGCAATGGTAATATATCTAAATTATTAGCAACGTTTTCATCAATATTTTTAACTCCACCGTAAATCCAGTTACCTTGTTGAATAATTGCAACTCTTCCTATAGCTATACCTTCATCTACTTGTGTAGCATAGTCAACTGCATTTAATTTTGCCTTCTTATCTGCATTAGATGAATAATCTGCCTGTAAATCGATTAAAGCTTTTAAAGCATCTCCATATTTAAAATCAACTTTTTTAGAATTAAATGCAGCCATTGAACTGTCAAATTCTTGAGATAAAACTGCATTTGAAGTATGCAAACCTGTTACCCAAGTTTCTTTAGCTGGATATTCAAATACTGCTTCAAGTAATGGATACTTATCTTTTAATTCTCCAGATTTAATTTTCTTATCTAACTTTTTAACAGCTTCTTCTAAACTTTCAAAACTTGTGATTTTAGAAGCATCTATTCCTGCATCTTTAAATATTGCTTTATTATATACTAATCCATAACCTTCTATATTAAATGGTAAAGCATAAATTTTTCCATCAACTGTAGCACCTGACAATATACCAGGAAGAGCTAATTTAACCCAAGGCTGATCTGATAAATCTTCTAACTTGCTCATCCAATCTTTAACATCTTGAGGTCCACCTACATTAAATATATCTGGTTCTTGACCTGATTGAAACTTTGCTCTAAGTGCTGCACCGTAGTCATCTCCGCCACCCACAGTCTGAATGTTTATTTTAACATTTGGATGCTCGGCTTCATATGCTCTTGCAGCTTCTTCTAATTCTTTTGCAATCTCAACTTTAAATTGGAATACATCTACCTCTACTTTTTCACCATTTTGAGAATTTGCTTGATTTTGTTCTTCTGATTTTTGTATTTCTTGCGACTGCTCTGTTGGCTTAGCAGAACAAGCTGTAAACAACAAGTTTGTTACTAGAAATATCATCATAATACAAAGTGCAAAGCTCTTTTTAACTTTTAACATAATAACACCCCTCACTAAAATTTAAATATGATTTTTTAGATAACGTTTTCAAACGTCTTTTAATTTTACTTTTTTTATATGCATAATCCCTCCCTTATAAATCTTTCATTTATTTTTCAACAGTTCTTCTGTAAAAATTATTTGAAGAACTGCAGATTACTTTTATATTATTTTTTTACATGATTCCCTTTCAAGTAGCTTAGTTTCTAATATTACATGTTTATGACCTTTTTTATGTTTTATTATATCTAATAAAATTTCTATACTCTTATAACCAATATCTTCTTGAGGCTGTTTTATAGTAGTAATTGACGGATGAAAATATTCTGTATAATCTAATCCATCAAATCCTATTATTGATATGTCATCTGGTATTTTCATACCTCTAGATAAAATTGCTTTTGAAGCTCCTATTGCCATTATATCTGATGTAACAAAAACAGCAGTCAGTTCTAAATTTTTATCAAGAAGTCTATTCATAGCATCATATCCAGATTTAAAAGTATATTGACCTACCTCTAAAAATTCTTCTCTACATTTTATTTTATTATCATCTAAAGCCTTTTTATAACCTTTTATCCTCAAGTTACCAACACTTCTGTCGCTTTCTCCAGTAGAAATAATCGCAATCTTTTTATGACCAAGTTTACACAAATAGTCCACTGCTTTATAAGCAGCTTTTTCATCTTCAATACTTACACTTGAAATAAGTTCTTTATTTATATTTTTACTGACATTTGTAGAAGCAATTACAATAGGTGTTTTTAAAGACTTAATTTGTCTTTCATCTATATTTTCAAAGTCCCCTCCAAGACAAATCAAACCTTTAAGTCTCTTTTCCTTAATAAGTTCTATAGCTGCTTCTATATCACTTGAATCTTTATCATTATAATGAAGTATCATAGTAAAACCTTGTTCATCTATTTTTTCTTCTATAGCTTTTATTATCTTAGCAAAGAATGGATTATAAATACCTTTTACTATTACTCCTATATTTTTTGATTCATTTCTTTTCAAATTTCTTGCACTATTATTTGGTATATAATTATATTCTTCTATTATTTTTAAAATCTTCTTTCTAGTTTCTTCATTGACATCTGGACGATTATTTAAAACACGAGATACAGTACTAGCTCCTACACCAGCTATTCTAGCTATATCCTTAATATTTAAATTTTTCATCTTCATTCTCCTCTATCATATTCGGCAACGTTACCGTAAACGTTACCGGAAACGTTTCCATAACCTAATATTATTTTAACATACAAATTAAATTATTCAAATATTTTTTTGTTTTTTTATTTTATTTTTTTACTAAAAGTTTATTCAAATTTAAAACAAAAGTATTTATAAAAATAACTCTTAACTAATAATTAAAAAAGTCCTATGACAGCAGTACAGCTATCATAAGACTTCTATTAAAAATTTCACACGTATTTACTTTACAGCATATTTTAATAAATATTGTAAATCAATATATTTAGGCAGTCCATCTTCAATAATAATTTTAGGACTTCCTTCAATAAGAGGCTTCAGATAACTTACAGCATCATCTGTAATAAAATTCCTCTCTTTAGTAATCCATTCTTTAGGAAAATACTTTATATCGTTTGCAACTTTAGATGCTTCTACTTTTACAGTTTCTATTTCATACGGATTATTTCTTATCCTTTTTATTCCTATCATATATCCTGAACATCCTTCAATTGAATATTTTACAGCATCTTTTCCTACTTTATAAGCTTCTTCAATATCTACAGACGATACTGAGTGCATAGCACAACGCTGAGCAACTCCAAGTTCTAATACTTTAACTCTTGATGTTATACCTGATTGAATTATCAGTCTTTTAATATAATTACCTACTCCACCTAGTTGAGTATGTGAAAAACCATCATGCTTTTTAGTATTTTTCATTTCAAATATAAATCTGCCATTTTCATCTTTTATTCCTTCTGAAACTACTATATATACTTTATTTTTTTCTTTAAACCTCTTGCTCACATCTTTTAAAAATTTTTCATCAGAAAAAGGAATTTCAGGCAAATAAATAAAATCTACAACTTGCCTTCCATTTATTTTAGCAAGAGCTGCACTTGCTGCCAACCATCCAGCATTTCTTCCCATAGTTTCAACAATAAAAATTCCATTATTAATATATACGCTAGAATCTAAATAAGTTTCTAAAACTGTTGTGGCTACATACTTCGCAGCACTGCCAAAACCGGGAGTATGGTCCGTACACCACAAATCATTATCAATTGTCTTAGGTATTCCAATTATTTGTTTATTTATTCCTTTTAATTTAGCATATTTACTGAGTTTACTTACTGTATCCATAGAATCATTTCCACCTATGTAAAACAGTGTCTTTACATTTAATTTGTCCATTATATCAAATATTTTTTGATACTCACTTTCATCTTCTCTAAAATCTTTCATCTTATATCTACACGAACCTAGAGAAGAAGAAGGTGTATATTTTAAAATTTCCAATTCTTTATCTGATAAACAAGTTAAATCAAGTATTTTATTTTGTAAAATACCTTCAATTCCATTTATTCCGCCGTACACTTTGTCATAAAATTTTGTTTCTTTATTTCCTTTTATAACACCAACTACGCTTGCATTAATTACTGAAGTAGGCCCTCCCGATTGAGCTACTAAACAATTTTTCATAACCTCTCTCCTTACTATTTATTTTCGCAATAAAATTCCCTGTTTATTATATTACATAAAAAGATACTAATCAATTAAACAAGTTGCAAAATTGCAAGTTTTATGTTATAAATTGCAAAAATGAATATATAAATTATTCTTAATTTTTTCAAAATAAGAAAACCTTGATTTTACATTTGTAAAATCAAGGTTTTTTATAATAACACCTAATTTTTTTGAGATTTATCATCAAATTCTTCTAGCTTATGAGTTTTCCATACATATTTGATATTACCGTAATTCATCTTATTAATAACAGTATTTTTCCATATCTTTTGTATCTTTTCTTTATTTTTATCAGTCATATTAGCTACGGGAATTGATATTTTTTCAGTAAAAATATCTTTATCGATTTTAATAATATATTTATATTCATTAAATATATTTTTTAAATCATAATTTTTAGTTTTGTCTTTACTTACAAATTGTTGAATTTTTTCTAAATCGTATTCTTTCTCAATACAATATATTTCTGCACCATTATGCTGAGTAGATTGAATTTTAACTTGCGCTAGTCCCATTTTTATTTCATCATCATCTTTATATGCTTCAACCTCTTTAGTTATGATTTCATGCATATCATTTGCATTTAACCCTGCAAACATATCTAAATTAATATTGCTGTTTGGTTCAAATGCACTTATATTTTCATAATTCTTAACACCTTCACTACCCCAAAAATCAAAATCATCACTAAAACCAATAAACCTATCATAATAATAATCTTCACCAAATCCTTCTTTTGATACATTCCAGCTCTTAGTTACTTTAGTTTTGAAATCATATTTTTTCATCTTCAATTCTTTAACAGCATTTAAGTCCATTAATGTTTCAGCAGCAACTATTTTACCTAACATTTTACTGAGGCATGACCTATCTAATTTAAAAGAATCTATCATTTTTTTATAGTTAGCCTTTGTATTTTCATCATTATATTTTTTTTCATTTATTTTAGCACTTACAAGATACTTGTACCCATTTCCTATTACATATAAATTATGAACAATATATGGATTATTTGTAATTGTATTATATTTCACTATCAATTCATAGGCATCAAAATTTTTTCCTGTTTTGCTTTCGCTTTTTATTATCTCATATACTCTACTATTATAATTATCTTTTAAAAATTCTATTTCTTTTTGTGCCCATTTTTCTGCAGTTTCTCCTTGCTGTGCAGAACTTATTAAACTAACAGTTAAATTTTCTATATTTTTCATATCTTCATCTTTTTTTTCTTTTAAAGATTTATCTTCTTGATTGAGTTCTTCATCAGTATATACTCTAGAAAATTTTTGATACCTAGCATTTGGAACGCCTTTAACTTTCCAATAAGGACTAATCATCAACTTCCAACCATAACTAGTATTTTTATATTCCCTGCTAATACTAACTGAATCAGATAAATCTTTTATACGTGGATTATTTTTATCAAAATAAGGCTTAAATGAAGATACTAACTTTTCAAACATTTCTTTATGTTCTCTATAAAATTCTCCACTCATTCTAACTGTTAAATCATATATATAGTTGTTAGCAATATAAATCCTATTTTCTATATAATCTCTAAATTCTTCAGCTGCTTCATCTACTAAAATATAATCATAATCTTGATCTGTTTTGACTATTCGAATATATGGCTGCCTACCATTTTCTTTAACTATATCTACTGAAAATTCTTTATCTCCCCAGCCCCAAAAATCTATATCGTCTCTTGAATTGTTTTGTATTTTATATAGTAAATCCTCTAATGTAAGTTCTGATTCATTTTTATTAATCTCTAATGTAACAGATGCTTGATAGCTATTTGTAGACATACGAAAATAATTTGCACGTTCAGATTTAAAAATCATTGCATCATCTGGTAAATACATAGACCACTTATATATTTGACTTCCCACTTCAGTTTTAGCCTTATCTTTTTTATTTGAAAAGACTTCATATAAATCTATTTGTCCATTAGTTTCCAAAGCAAATGTAAAAGAGCAAAATAAACTATATATTAAAATCATACATATAGTAATTGATAGTAATCTTTTCATAATATTCTTCCTTTCTGAAACTATTATTTTTTAAGATTCTGATTTCTCAGATAATGTCACTGTAATATTAAATTTTTCATTATCCCTTATAAAAGTCAATTCTACTTTATCTCCCGGTAAAAAACCTTTTAAAATCTCATTATATTGTGCAATAGACGTAGTTTTTTGACCATTTATCGCCTCAAGTATATCTCCTTCTTTTACTTGCTGTGGAGTAACTACAGCATCTTTTTGAAGTGTAACTACTTTTAATCCTTGATTTGTAGGAATACCTAACATTGCAGCCCAGTTTTCTTCAAATTCTATACCTGTATAGCATCTTCTAATTCTTCCAAATCTATTATACTGATCTAAAAAATAATTTATATTGTTTATAGGAATAGAAAAATTCATTCCCTGATAAAACATATAACCTCTAGTATTAATACCAACTAATTCACCCTCCATATTAACTAACGGTCCACCACTATTTCCGGGATTAATAGAAGCATCTGTCTGCAAATATGTATAATATCTGTCAACAGGTCTATTAAGCCCACTTATAATACCTTTGCTTGCACTATTTCTATAACCAAAAAACAAAGGAGTACCAATTGCAATAACTTCATTACCTACTTTTAATTCTTTTTCATCTGCAAATTTAATAGGTTTAATGTCTGAACTGTTAATTTTTAATAATGCCAAGTCAATTTCTTTATCTGCATATAAAAGCTCAGCTTTATATGCACTACCATTGTATGTAACTACATATATATCTTCCAATCCGTCTACAACATGATTATTGGTAATTATCCTACCATCAGAACTTACAACTACTCCAGAACCGTGCTGTAAATTTTTAGGATATTTTGAATATATAAAATCTCTCTCTCGATATTTTTTATTTTCTCCTATTACTGCAACTACAGATTTGTTAACTTTATCAATAACGTCAGATACTTTATTACTTTCATTTTTCAACTGCTTAAGAAGTTTATTAACTGTTTCCTCTGTAACTTTTTGTTCATTTTCAGATGCAAATGCTACTGCTGTTATAGATAGTAGCATACAAATAATTAAAAAAATGCCTACTCCTTTTTTCATTATAAAGCCTCCTTAATATTATCTTTTATTAATTTTGTGTACATTAAAAATTTAATTTAAAATTTTGCTCTTATACACTACACCCATTTCTTATTATATAAAATGCTGATAATATTTAAAACTTAATTTTTTCTTAATTTTAGTAATAAATTTAAATTTTACCTTCCATCTATATTTTCTATTTTTATCTATATTTTCCTTCTTTTTTATTAGAGTTTTTTCAAAAAATAAAAAAACTCGATTTACATAATTTATAATCGAGTTTTTTGTATTTCACCTTTATCAATTGGTGGAGGCGAGGGGAGTCGAACCCCTGTCCGAAAGTACTTCCCCACAAGTTTCTCCGAGCGCAGTCATTGTTTTTTTGTCTCGCCTTCAAAATCGCCCAATGACAGGCTATCTTGAAGACCAGTCTCAATTAATTCACTTTAAGGTCGAGACACCCCTTAAAGCGGTTCCCCGCTAAACCGACGCCCAAATCCTAAGCTGCGGGTCGCTTAGGCTGGACGAGCTGCGATATTAGGCAGCTAAAGCGTAATTTTCGTTTGCGTTTATTTTTAATGCCACTTTTTACGTTGCTTGGCAACAACGGCTCGCTACTTGTGGTTTCGTACCCCCGTCGAAACCAATACGCCCCCTTGATATAAAAACTACTATGCAGTTTTATAATTAAATATTAAAAATAAACATCTAATACATCTTTTGCCTTTGTCTAAGTTCTTTTTGTATTCTTCTTTCTGCATCTCTTCTCGCTATACTCTCTCTTTTATCATACAGCTTTTTACCTTTTGCAACTGCAAGTTCAACTTTTACAAGTCCTCTTTTAGTTATATATATTTTTAATGGCACTAAAGTATATCCTCTTTGAGTAGTATACCCTATGAGCTTTCTTATTTCCCTTTTATGAAGTAAAAGTTTTCTAGGCCTAACAGGGTCAGTATTAAAAATATTACCTTTTTCATATGGACTTATATGAAGATTATGAAGTATGACTTCTCCATTATTAATCTCAGCATAACTATCTTTTAAATTAACCCTTCCAAGCCTTATTGACTTAACTTCAGTACCTTTTAAAACTATTCCGGCTTCATAGGTTTCTTCAATAAAATAATCATGTCTAGCCTTTTTATTGTTTGCTATAATTCTACCATTTGACATATACAGCACCAACTTTTAAATATATTATTTTAGATGCAGGACTTATTATAACATCAAAAATTTATAAAGTCAAGTCTAAAACATTCTTATCAGATATCTACTCTAGTCTATATCTTATAAAGCAGCATTACCCTAAAATAAAAAAATTACTGAAAAAATTTAAAAAATAAAGAAGCAAACCTCATAAGACTTTCAAGATTTGCTTCTTTATTTATATTAAATTATTCTTATATTAGCATTTACTAAATCTAAAACTTTCCAAGTATACTTTATTCTTTGTCTTACTGCTCTAAACTCTTTACATTCATAATCTAGCATAATTTCTAATTCTTTAAATTTATCTTTTGCATTTTATTATCTAGAATAATTTTAATATAAAATAAAAGCCCTAACTTCTATTTGACATCAACTGTTAAAACATAAATTTATAAATCACCTTTGCAACTCCATCATTATCATTTGTATCTGTAATATAATCTGCTATTTTCTTAACCTTTTCTTCAGCATTTGCCATAGCTACTCCAAGACCTGCATATTCTATCATACTTATATCATTTTCATTATCTCCAACAGCTATTATTTCTTCTCTTTTAATACCTAATGAATCGGCAAGTTTTTTTACAGCATTTCCTTTACTTACTCCACTATTCATTATATCAAGCATATTTGTCAAAGATTTACGAACTTCTATTGTCTTTTCTTTATTTAAAATTTCAGCAATTTGGTCTAAAAGTTTTATATCATCTGTTTGAATACTAAATTTATATATAATTTCTCTTTCAACAATTTCTCTGCTGTCTTTTATAATTTTTATCTTTATTGTATCTTCTTCTTTAATCGTTTTAGCCCATTCTGAAAAATATAATATTTTATATTCCATTCTCTCTCCAAATATTGTATCTTCACTGTAAAAATGAAAATATAAATCATGTTCTCTACATATATCTATAATTTTATAGCTGTCTTCTTTTGAAATTGGATTTCCATATATTTTTTTATCATCTCTTAAATCCTTAACAACTGCACCGTTGCAACATATTATAGGCGTTACTATACCTAAATGCTTAGCATATACTTTAGCAGTAGTATATATTCTACCAGTTGCTATGGCAATATGCCCTCCTTTTTCTAATAGCTTTTTCATAGCTTTCTTATTTTCATCAGAAACATTCCCTTGACTATTGAGTAGAGTTCCATCCATATCTGTAACTATTAGTTTATATTTCATCTTTGTCCTCCTTTAGTTATAAGCCAACAAACTATATCTAGGTTAAGTTACTACTATACAAATATAAAGTCTATTTCTCTCTGGTCAATATTAACATTTACTACTTTTACTTTAACTTCATCACCTATTCTAAATACCTTATTAGTCCTCTCACCTCTAAACAAATAATTTTCTTCATCAAAAATATAATAATCATCTACAAGCGAACTAATTCTAACCAATCCTTCTACTGTATTTTCCAATTCTACAAAAATGCCAAATGAAACTACACCAGATATTATACCATAATATTCTTCACCTATTCTATAAGACATATATTCTGCTTTCTTTAAATCATCTGTTTCCCTTTCAGCTTCAACTGCAAGTCTCTCTCTTTCAGATGAACGGTCAGCAGCATTTGCAACTATATTTTTTAATCTCGCAATTCTATTTTGGTTAAGCTTATTTTTAAGCATTTCCTTTATAATTCTATGTATTTGAAGGTCTGGATACCTCCTAATTGGCGATGTAAAATGACAGTAATAATTAGAAGCCAATCCAAAGTGTCCTAAATTTTCTGGAGAATACCTAGCTTGTTTTAAAGAACGAAGCATTATAGTACTTATTATGTGTTCTTCTTTTGTCCCTTTTACTTTATTAAATAATTCCTGTAAAGTCTTAGGATGTATTTCAGTAGATATTCCCTTCAAATGATACCCAAAGTTATGTATGAATTTGTTGAAATTTTCTATTTTTTCCATATCAGGTTCTTCATGAACTCTATATACAAAAGGTAATTTAAGCCAATACATATGCTCTGCTACTGTTTCATTACAAACTATCATAAATTCTTCTATTATCCTATTTGCTATTCTCCTTTCAGCTTTTTTTATTTCAATTGGTTTTCCATTTTCATCTAATATAATCTTAGCTTCTGGAAAATCAAAATCTATACTCCCTCTCATCTCTTTCTTTTTCTTCAAAATCATTGCCAATTCTTGCATAAGTTTAAAATCTTCAACTAAATAATCATACTTTTTAATAAGTTTAGAATCATTCTTTTCAAGAATATCAGACACATCTGTATATGTCATTCTTTCCTTTGTCTTTATAACACTTTCACATATTTCATGGTCTACAACATTTCCTTTTTTGTCTATCTCCATAAATACAGATAAAGTTAATCTATCCACCTTAGGATTTAAACTACATATTCCATTTGAAAGTTTTTTAGGAAGCATAGGTATTACCCTATCAACTAAATAAACACTTGTACCTCTCTTTAAAGCTTCTTTATCTAAATGACTTCCTTCTTTTACATAATGAGTAACATCTGCAATATGAACACCTAATCTATAATTTCCATTATCTAACTTCTCAATTGATACTGCATCATCAAGGTCTTTAGCATCAGCTCCATCTATTGTAACAATGTTCATACCTCTTAAATCTCTTCTTTTAGCTATTTCTTCTTCCGATACAGTATCTGGAATACTTTCAGCTTCTTTTAAAACTTTTTTAGGAAATTCTTCTGGAAGATTATATTTTCTAATAATTGATACTATATCTGTGCCTACATCATCTTTATGTCCTAAAACTTCTATAACTTTTCCTTCAGGATTTCTTCTGGGTTCAGGCCATCTAGTTATTTGAACTACTACTTTATAATTGTCCTCTGCTCCATTAAATTCATTTTTAGGCACATATATATCAAAATTTATCCTTTTATCATCTGGTACTACAAAACCAAAATTCCTGCTACTCTCAAATGTACCAACAATCTTTTTATTTGCTCTTTCTAAAATTCTAATTATTTCACCTTCCGGTCTTTTTCCATTTCCACCCCTTCTAATTAGCCTGCATATCACTCTGTCATTATGCATTGCACCGTTTATATCACTCGCTGGTATAAATATATCATCTATATCCATATTATCAGGAATTACAAATCCAAATCCCTTTTGAGTACATTGAAGCCTTCCAACAGCAAGATTTATCCTTTCAGGTACTGCATATCTCTTCTTTTTAGTTTTAATTATTAAACCTTCCTTTTCCATATCATCTAAAAGGCTTAAAAAAATTCCCATTTCAATTGGCTGTATGTCAAATACTTTTGCTAATTCTATATCTAACATGGGATTATAAGCTTTTTCTCTCATAAATTCTATTATTTTTTCCTTCGTTATCAATTTAATCCCTCCACACTTTTTCTAAATATATCTAATAATATTTTACCCACAGATTTCAATAAAATACCACTTGTATTATATGTATTATATCATAAATATTAAAAAGGCATGATAAACTTTCTTAAAATATAAAAGCCTACTATCCATTTTAAAATGAATAGTAGGCTTTGCTTCTATCAAATTAGAAATTTAAAAATCCACCTATTTTATTAAATAATGGTGCAAATACTAATGAAACTATTGTCATAAGTTTTATTAAAATGTTTATAGATGGTCCTGAAGTATCTTTGAATGGGTCTCCAACTGTATCTCCAACAACCGCTGCTTTATGTGGCTCACTACCTTTACCGCCATGATGACCTTCTTCTATATACTTCTTAGCATTATCCCAAGCACCACCAGCATTAGCCATAAATATAGCCATTAAAACTCCAGTAACTAATGCACCAGCTAACAATCCTCCTAATGCCTCTTTACCAAGAACTAATCCTGTAACTATAGGTGCTAATACTGCCATTATACCAGGAATAAGCATTTCTTTTAATGCTGCTGCAGTACTGATGTCAACACATTTAGCATATTCTGGCTTACTTTTACCTTCCATAATACCTGGAATTTCTCTAAATTGTCTTCTAACTTCTTCAATCATTTGATTTGCAGCTTTACCAACAGATTCCATTGTCATAGCTGAGAATAAGAATGGAAGCATACCGCCTATTAATAAACCAACCACAACAACTGGATTTAATAAATCAATTTTGCTTAATTTAGCAACTTCTGAATATGAAGCAAATAAAGCTAATGCAGTTAATGCTGCTGAACCAATAGCAAATCCCTTACCTATAGCAGCTGTTGTATTACCAACTGCATCAAGTTTATCAGTTATTTTTCTAACCTTGCCAGGAAGTTCGCACATTTCTGCTATACCACCAGCATTATCAGCAATAGGTCCATATGCATCAACTGCTACAGTCATACCAGCTGTTGAAAGCATACCTACTGCTGCAAGTGCAATACCATATAATCCCATAAACTTATATGAAATAAGTATGCCTAAAGCTATGCACAACATTGGATAAGCTGTTGAAAGCATACCTACTGCTAAACCACTTATAATATTTGTAGCTGCACCTGTTTCTGATTGTCTTGCAATTTTTTTAACTGAAGCATAATCTCCTGAAGTATACATTTCTGTAAGTTGTCCAATTATCAATCCAACTATCAAACCTGAAGTTATTGCCCAAAATGCATTTAAACTATTAAACATCATTCTGCTTAAGAAAAATGCAGATATAATTACTATAATACCACTTACATATGTACCAAGTTTTAAAGCTTTATGCGGGTCAGAATTTTCATCACCTTTAACAAACATTGAACCAATAATAGATGCTATAATTCCAAGAGATGCTAATGCTAATGGAAAAGCTGCTCCATTAACTCCAAATGCAATCATACCAAGAGTAATTGCAGAAATGATTGAACCAACATAAGATTCGAAAAGGTCTGCACCCATACCTGCAACGTCACCAACATTATCTCCAACATTATCTGCTATAACAGCTGGATTTCTTGGATCGTCTTCAGGTATTCCAGCTTCTACCTTACCAACTAAATCTGCTCCTACGTCTGCCGCTTTAGTATAGATACCTCCACCAACACGTCCAAACAATGCAATTGAAGAAGCACCTAAACCAAAACCTGTAATAATTGAAGGCTTACCAATTAGTAAATATAATCCTCCAACTCCAAGAAGTCCTAAACCAACAACAGACATACCCATAACAGCTCCACCAGAAAATGCAACTGAAAGAGCTTTATTCATGCCAAATTCCTTAGCAGCATTAGCAGTTCTAACATTTGCTTTAGTTGCAACTCTCATTCCAAAGAAACCTGCCAAAGCTGAAAAAGATGCACCTATTAAGAAACAAACAGCTGTCAACCAATCAATTCCAAATCCAACAGCTAAAAATACTATTAGTGCAAATATAGCCAATGACTTATATTCTCTAGTCAAAAATGCCATAGCTCCTTCTTGGATATAAGATGAAATTTCTTTCATCCTATCTGTGCCAACATCTACTTTATTAATTTTAGAAGTTAGCATAAAAGCAAATAGCAAAGCTATTACTCCTATGATTGGGGCTAAAACAAAAAAGTTCATTTAACTGTCCTCCTCACTAATCTATTTTTTAACTAACCTTGTAAATAAACTAATATTAAAGAACAAATAATAAAAAATGTAGCTCCTAATTTTGTAACTCTTGCTAGTAATGCATCATAACCTCTAGCTTTCTGCTTTCCAAAGAGCTGTTCTGCTCCACCAGCTATAGAACCAGATAAACCAGCACTTTTACCTGATTGTAATAATATACTAACTATTAAAATCAAACTAGATATTACTTGTAATATCATAAATAAAGTCTTCAAACACTCCACCTCCTATCCTTAATCAACAAACATATTTTAACATAGGCTTTTAGTAAAATCAATAAATTTTAACAATCGTAAAGTAAAAACCTTTTCTTAAAGAATTTAATAAGAGGGCAGGCTATTAAAACCTTCCCTCTTATTATTATTGCTAAATTTTAGTAATATATACTCTTATTATTTATTTATATTGTAGAAAGCACTTCTTTGTGGATAAACAGCTGTATTATCTAACATTTCTTCTATTCTCAATAACTGATTGTATTTAGCAACTCTATCTGTTCTTGATGGAGCTCCAGTTTTAATCTGTCCAGCATTTACAGCTACAACAAGGTCTGCAATAGTTGCATCTTCAGTTTCACCTGATCTATGAGAAATAACTGCTGTATAACCTGCTCTTTTAGCCATCTCTATAGCATCAAGTGTTTCAGTCAATGTACCTATTTGATTTAATTTGATAAGAATTGAATTAGCTGTATTATTTTTAATACCTTTGCTTAATCTTTCTGTATTTGTAACGAATAAATCATCTCCAACAAGTTGAATTTTATCTCCTAATTTTTCAGTTAATAATTTCCAACCTTCCCAATCTTCTTCACTTAAACCATCTTCAATTGAAATAATAGGATACTTTTCTACCAATTTGCTGTAAAAATCTACCATTTCTTCAGCAGTCTTTACAAGTCCTTCTCCCTTTAATTCATACTTATTTTCTTTTTCATTGTAAATTTCAGTTGCAGCAACGTCTAAAGCAAGCATAATATCTTTTCCTGGCTCATATCCTGCTTTTTTGATAGCTTCTATAATTACTTCTAATGCTTCCTCATTTGAAGTTAAGTTTGGTGCAAAACCACCTTCATCACCTACAGAAGTATTAAGTCCTTTGTCTTTTAATACTTTCTTTAAATTGTGGAATACTTCTGCTCCCATTCTCAAAGCTTCTCTAAAGCTTTCTGCTCCAACAGGCATAATCATAAACTCTTGAATATCAACATTGTTGTCAGCATGTTTTCCACCATTAAGAATATTCATCATAGGTACAGGTAAAACTTTTGCATTAGTTCCGCCTATATATTGATATAAAGGCATACCTAATGATTCTGCTGCTGCCTTTGCTACTGCTAAAGAAACTCCTAAAATAGCATTAGCACCTAATTTACCTTTGTTTTCAGTTCCATCTAATTCTATCATTAATTTATCTATTGCAACTTGATCTAAAGCATCCATTCCTATTATCTCTGGAGCAATAACTTCATTTACATTGTTAACTGCTTTTTGTACACCTTTTCCTAAAAATCTTTCTTTTTCTCCATCTCTAAGCTCAACAGCTTCAAAAGCTCCTGTTGAAGCTCCAGAAGGAACTGCAGCTCTACCTACAGAACCATCTTCTAAATAAACTTCTACTTCTACAGTTGGATTTCCTCTTGAATCTAAAATTTCTCTTCCTAAAACTCCTATAATTGTTGACATAGTTTTTAACCTCCTATGTATAAATTAATTTAAATTTAAATATAAACTATGATTATTCTTATTTTAAATCAATAGCTACTAATTTTTTAGCTATCAAAATAACTAAAACAATATATTATATTAAAATTATATGCATATTAAAAATTAACTATTTGTGCAAAACTTTCAGCTTTAAGACTTGCACCACCAACTAAAGCTCCATCGATATCTTCCATATTCATAATATCTTCAACATTATTAGGTTTAACACTTCCACCATATTGAATTCTTATTTCCTCGGAAATATCTTCACCGTAAAGTTCTTTAATAGTTTCTCTAATAAATGCAATTACTTTATTTGCATCTTCTGGTGATGCAGTTAAACCTGTACCAATAGCCCAAATAGGTTCATATGCAATAACTATTTCTTTTGCCAATTCTCTGTCTACATCTTTAAAAGCTGCTAGCACTTGTTTTTTTACTACTTCTTCTGTCTTTTCTGCTTTTCTTTCATCCAAAGTTTCTCCTACACATAATATAGGTTTAATATCATGAGCTAGAGCAGATTTAACCTTCTTATTTACTATTTCATCTGTTTCTGAAAAATACTGTCTTCTTTCAGAGTGTCCAATAATACAATAATCTATATTTAAATCTTTAAGCATAATAGGAGAAATTTCACCAGTAAATGCACCTTTTTCTTCCCAATGCATATTTTGTGCACCTATCTTAATTTTAGTACCATTTGTAATTTCTTTTAATGTATTAAGTAATGTAAATGGAGGACAAATAACTACTTCAACATCTGTTCCTTCTATCTTACCTTTAAATTCTTCAACAAATTCCTTTGCTTCGCTAACAGTCATATGCATCTTCCAGTTAGCTGCAATAATAGGTACTCTCATATTCTCACCCCAATTTATTATTTTTCAAGACAAGCTATACCCGGTAAAGTTTTACCTTCTAAGTATTCTAGTGAAGCTCCGCCACCAGTTGAAATATGTGTGAATTTATCTGCATAACCTAACTGCATTGCAGCAGCCGCACTATCTCCACCACCTATAATAGTAGTAGCATTCTCTAATTTTGCAATAGCTTCACAAATACCCATAGTTCCTTTTGCAAAGTTCTCCATTTCAAATACTCCCATAGGTCCATTCCATACTACAGTTTTAGCATCTTTTAATTCTTTTGTAAATAATTCAACTGTAGCAGGTCCTATATCAAGACCCATCTCATCATCAGCTATTTCATCAACTGAAACAACTCTAAATTCTGTATCATTTTTAAATTCTTTTGCTGCTACAGTATCAACTGGCAGTATTAATTTATCTCCAGCTTTTTCTATTAAAGATTTAGCAAGCTCTACTTTATCATCTTCAACAAGAGATTTTCCTATATTCTTCCCTAATGCCTTTAAGAAAGTAAACATCATTCCTCCACCAACTAATATCTTGTCAGCTTTTTCAATTAAATTCTCTATTACTCCAATTTTATCTGATACTTTAGCTCCACCTAATATAGCTACTAAAGGTCTTTCTGGATTATCAACTGCTCCACCAATAAACTTAACTTCTTTTTCAATTAAAAATCCTGCAGCTGAAGGAAGATGTTGTGCTATACCAACATTTGAAGCATGATTTCTATGAGCAGTACCAAAAGCATCATTTATAAATACATCTCCAAGTGAAGCCCAATATTTCCCTAATTCAGGGTCATTCTTTGTTTCGCCTTTTTCAAATCTTGTATTTTCAAAAAGCAGTACTTCTCCTTCTTTTAAATTAGCTATAGCATTTTCAAGCTTTTCTCCTCTTGTTGCAGGTACAAATAATACTTCTTTGCCTAAAAGCTGTGAAAGTCTTTCTGCTACTGGCTTAAGAGTCTTAGTCTTTTTATCTTCTTCTGTCTTTACTTTACCAAGATGTGAGAATAATATTACTTTTCCGCCCTGCTCTATAACATATTTAATAGTTGGAAGTGCCGCAACTATTCTGTTATCATTTGTTATTTTTCCATCTTTCATAGGAACATTAAAATCAACACGAATTAAAACTCTTTTACCTTTTAAATCAAGGTCTTTTATAGTCTTTATCATACTATATACCTCCTGTACTATACCTCGATAAATATCTTTAAAAATAGCGGAACTTTTGTTCCGCTATTTTATTATGTATTAATAAATAACAACTAATATTACTTATTCATTAACTCAGCAAAATATTTAGCTGTTCTTACTAATTGAGCTGTATAAGACATTTCATTATCATACCAAGCAACTACTTTAACCATTTGTTTTCCATCTACTTCTAATACTTTTGTACAACCAGCATCAAATAATGATGCATACTGCATACCAATAATATCTGAAGAAACTATTGGTTCTTCTGTATATCCTAATGTCTCATTAGCAGCTGCTTTCATTGCAGCATTAATTTCTTCTACAGTTACATTTTTTGCTAATTCAACTGTTAAATCTACTAATGAACCAGTCATAGTAGGAACTCTCATCGCTCCACCATCTAATTTACCATTTAATTCTGGAAGTACTTTTCCTACTGCTACAGCTGCACCTGTTGTTGTAGGAACAATATTTTGAGCTGCTGCTCTAGCTCTTCTTAAATCTTTATGAGGAGCATCTAACAATCTTTGGTCATTTGTATAAGCATGTACAGTAGTCATTAATCCCTTAACTACACCAAAGTTATCATGTAAAACTTTAACAACTGGTGCTAAACAGTTAGTTGTACAAGAAGCTCCAGAAATTATAGTTTCACTACCATCTAAAATTTCATGATTTACATTGTAAACAATAGTTTTAATATCGCCCTTTGCTGGTGCTGAAATAATAACTTTTTTAGCTCCTGCCTTAATATGTTTTTCAGCTTTTTCTTTTGTTCTAAATAAACCTGTTGATTCAATTACAACATCTACATCTAATTCGCCCCAAGGTAAGTTTTCAGGGTCTCTTTCTGCATAGATTTTAATTTCCTTACCATCTACTACAATAGCTCCTTCTTTAGCCTCAATTGAATCTACCTTATATTTTCCTTGTGCTGTATCATATTTTAATAGTTGAGCTAAAGTTTCAGCATCTGTTAAATCATTTAGTGCTACAATTTCAAATTCAGGACTATCAAACATTAGTCTAAAAGCTAATCTCCCTATTCTTCCAAAACCATTAATTGCAACTTTAACACTCATTTTTTACATCCTCCTTATATTTTAATATTATTTTTTTAGCAACTCTTTCATCTGTAACTAAAACTAACTCTTTATTGAGTTTACTTATAGATATGATGGCTTCAGTTTTTTCTTCGCCACCAGCTACAGCTATAACGTGTTTTAATTTTTTAAACTGTTCAAGATTTATACCTATTGTACTTATTTCATGTACTATCTTTCCTTGTTCATTAAAATAATAACCAAAAGCTTCTGACACTGCTCCTTTTTCTAATAAATACCTTACTTCATCTTCTCCCAGTCCTCTTCTCCTTGCCATTTTATCTGCTCTTCCTATTCCAAATATCAATACATCAATTTTAGGTATTAGTTCAATTATTTCTTTTATAGATGGTTCATTTTTAAGGCTTTGAATAGCATTTTCAGAAAGAGAATCAGGAGTATATAAAGTTTTATAATTACAACCTAATTTATCTGATAACTTTTGAACTAATGTATTTGCTTGATATTGAACTTCTTTTCCAACTCCACCTCTAGCTGGAATAACTATAACATTATGAAAATTTTGCTTCGGTGCTTTAAATTCTTCTATTACATGATACATTGTAGTACCACCTGTAACTCCTATCACAGAACCGTCTTTTAAAATTTCATTCAAATAATTTGATACTGCATCTCCCAAAAGTTTTAAAACTAATTTTTTATCACCTATAGTATCTGATACTACAAATACTCTTTTAATCCCCAATATTTCTTTTACCTTACTTTCTATCTTCTTTAACCCCTTTAACTCTTTAAATATATATTTTAAATTCTCTATTGTATCTTTACCCTTTTTTGTAATATTCATACCTTCAGAAGTAATTTCTATTAAACCCTGTTCCTTTAAAATATTTGCTTCTGTTCTAATGTTTCTTTCACTTAATCCCATTTTATTAGATAAATTTCTTCTACCAATTGGTTCCAAAAGACTTATTATTTCCAACATATTATATCTTTTTTCTATAATTTCAATATAATCGGGTAAAATATTTTTAATCATATTAAGTATATATATCATAGATGATTTTTCATTATCCACATCTCTTTTTTCATATGCCAAGTTAACACTCCTATCTTCACAGTAAGACATGGTCGATATTAGTCCATATGTGCACTTTGTGTCCCGCTTCTGTAAAAAAATATATTTTACATATAAATATTAGCATATTTAAACCATATTTATCAACCTATTTTTTTTAAATCTCTTAAATTTTAAATGCTTATTTAAATTAAAATATAAAATTAATATCTTTTTCTCTTTGATGATGAAGGAATCTTCATCTCATCTCTATACTTAGCTACAGTTCTCCTAGATATTTTAATACCTATTTTGTTTAGTTCATTAGAAATAGCTTGATCACTTAATGGCTTCTTTGAATCTTCACCGTCAATTAATTCTTTTATTATAGATTTTATACTTTCTGCAGACATGCCATCTCCATAGTTATTAGAAACTCCACTTTGAAAAAAGTATTTTAATTCAAATATTCCTCTAGGACATTGCAAATATTTTCCATTAACAGCTCTACTAACTGTTGATTCATGCATACCTATCTCATCTGCAATTTCTCTTAATGTTAATGGTTTAAGATAAATTGTTCCTTTATCAAAAAATTCTTTTTGATAATTTACTATAGCTTTAACAACTTTATAAATTGTATTTCTCCTCTGCTGTATGCTTTTAATGATTTTTATAGCTGAATTCAGTTTTCTATTTATATAAGAAGAAGTATTATTACCTATTTCACTATTTAATAAAAGTTTTCTATAATAGTTATTTATTGTCAGTTTAGGTGCCGTTATATCATTAACTACAATTATATACTCATTATCTATTTTTTCCACAATAACATCTGGAGTAATATATTTTACATCTCTTAAACTACTAAAAGTTCTTCCGGGCTTTGGTTCTAAAGTTTTTATAAAATCTACTGCTTTTTGTACTTCATGAGGTGAAATATTTAATTTTTTTGATATATAGTTTATTTTATTGCTTGCAAGCTCATCTAAAAAGTCAGATACTATTTTATATATAATTTTATCTTTTATACCTTTATTTTCTAACTGTATTAAAAGACACTCTCTTAAGTTTCTAGCCCCTACTCCAACAGGTTCAAACGTTTGAATTATCTTTATAATATTTTCTACTTCATCTTCTGATAATCTATATCTCATCATAATTTCTTTGTTATCTAATCTTAAATAACCATTAGTATCAATATTTTCAATAATGTATTCAGCAGCTAATTTTTTTTCACCTTTAAGCAGTGTAAACTGTAATTGAAACAATAGGTGGTCTGTAAGTGTAGTTTCATTAGACACAAAATTATCAAAAGAAACTTCTTCTCTTTCTTCATAATCCACATTTTTATTATAATAACTGAAATTTTCACTGTATTTAAAGTATTCTTTCCAATCTATTAAATCACTATTCTTTATTTCACTTTTGTCTTGAGGAACTTCAAGAATAGGATTATTTAATAATTCTTCTTGAATAAACTGATTTAATTCAACTGAATTATACTGCAGTATTTCAATAGCTTGTTTTAATTCTGGAGTCATTATAAGTTTTTGAGTCTGTACTAAATTTAAGCCATATGACATCCTCATAAGCAAACCACCTTGTCTAATCAATTTTTATACATTAAGTATCTATTAACCAATTATATTATACCAAAAAAACGTTTACACTTAAAATGTCTAAATATTAAAAAACAAGTCAAGTCTTTACTTTATGACCTGACTTGCTTTTTCTCTATCTTTCTCCCTTTTCATAAGGTTTTCCAACTGCTCTAGGTGCTACAGATTTTCCTGAAAATAAAACTAAAGCAATTATAGTTAAAATATATGGAAATGCCCAGAAAAATTCTTGTGGCAGTTTACTCAAAAATGGTATTTGATAAGCTATTATACCAAGTGCTTGAGAAAATCCAAAGAATAAACCTGCTCCCAATACTCCTATAGGATGCCATTTACCAAATATTAAAGCTGCCAAAGCTATAAAACCAGTTCCATGTATTGTTGCATAAGTATATTGAATATCTTGAGTTAGTACCATTATAGCTCCACCAAGTCCTGCAAACATACCTGATAATATTACTCCTATATATCTCATTTTGTAAACGTTTATACCCATTGAATCTGCTGCTCCGGGATGTTCCCCAACAGCTCTAAACCTTAATCCAAAAGGTGTTTTATAGACAACATACCAAACTACAAATACAATTGCAATAACTAGATATGATGTTATATGAATTCTACTAAAAAACATATCTCCCAAAACAGGTATATTAGAAAGTCCAGCAATATTTTGTTTTTTTATGCCATATAGAAAAGCTTTTGTTCTCTGCTGATGAAATATAATCTGAGCTAAATATATTGTTATACCTCCAGCTAACAAGTTTATTGCTGTACCACTTATTACCTGATCTGCTCTTAAATTTATGCTTACATATGCATGAATTATTGACACCAATCCCCCAGCTATTATACCAATTAATATTCCTATCCAAGGACTTATAGCTCCTAAAGAACCTTCTATCAGCACAGTAGCTGTAGCTGCTGCAAAAGCTCCTATCATCATAAGCCCTTCAAGTCCTATATTTACAACCCCAGACCTTTCACTGAAAAGTCCACCAAGCGAGGCAGAAATAATAGGTGCTGCAGAAGTTAAAGTCATTGGTATTAATATGCTGATAAACTTCATAAAGTTAAAATCCATATTATTTCTCCTCCTTTCCTAAACGAAGCAAGAACATTTTTATACCGTAATTCATTGCTGCAAATAATACTATAAACGCCATGATAATATTTGCTATTTCCTTTGGAACAGCAGCAAGAGCCATAGCACTTGAACCTGCTTTTAATGCACCAAATAGAAATGCTGATATTACTATTCCAAGTCCTGAATTATTGCCAAGTAGTGCAACTGCTATTCCATCAAAGCCATATCCTTCAAATCCTCCAATTACTCTGGCATAGTCGAATGTTCCTATTGAAATCATAGCTCCTGCAAGTCCTGCAAAAGCACCTGAAATCATCATTGAAAGAACTATATTCCTATTTACTTTCATTCCAGCATATTCTGAAGCATGAGGATTAAAACCAACTGCTCTAAGCTCATATCCGAAAGTTGTCTTTTCAATTATATACCAAAATGCCAAAGCTGCTATAAAAGCTACAACAAAACCCCAATGCAGTCTTGAATGACTTGTCAACTTAGATAAAAATTCACTACTTAAACTTGCTGTCGAATTAATGTTTACAGTCCTCGTATTAGTACTTCCAGGTAAAATTTTAATACCATAATTAACTAAATGAAGTGCCGTATAATTAAGCATTATTGTAACAACTACTTCATGTACTTTAAACTTAGCCTTCAAAATACCGGGTATAAATGCCCATAAAGCTCCTACTACTGCTGCTGCTAATAACGCCAATGGAAGATGAATAATTTTAGGCATTTTAACTAATATACCAACAGCTACTGCTGCTAAAGAACCCATTATAAGCTGACCTTCAGCACCGATATTAAAAAGTCCAGTTCTAAATCCAAAAGCTACTGCTAATCCTGTAAACATAAGTGGAGTCGAAACAACTATCCATTCTCCAAACTTTCTTGGATTACCCAATACACCTTTGACAAGTGCTCTGTAGCCATCTAAAGGATTTATACCTGTAAAAATCATGATTATAGCTCCTGCTAAAAAACCAAATAAAACTGAAAGAATTGGTACTAAAAATTTATGGTTCCTTTCATTAGTCAGAAATTTCTTCATTATCTATCACCTTCTTTCTTATCTTCAGATGAACCAGCCATCATCAAACCTAATTGATTTTCTGTTGCTTTATCTGCATCAATCATTCCCACTATTTTGCCTTCAAATATAACCGCAATTCTATCACTTACATTCATAACTTCATCCAATTCAAGCGATACTAATAAAACAGCTTTGCCTTTATCTCTTTCTTCGACTAATTTCTTATGAATAAACTCTATCGCTCCAACATCTAATCCTCTAGTCGGCTGACCTGCAATTAAAAGTGCTGGGCTTCTATCAACTTCTCTAGCAATAATAGCCTTTTGCTGATTTCCACCTGACATTGCTCTAGTTATAGTTTCTGTACCCTGTCCACATCTAACATCAAATTCTTCAATTAATTCTTCAGCTTTTTTGTTTATGACAGATTCATTTAATATACCATTTTTAGAATATGGTCTCTTATAATAAGTTTGCAAAACCATATTTTCTCCTAGTTTAAAATCTAAAACTAATCCATGTTTATGTCTATCTTGAGGAATATGACCTATGCCTAATTCCGTCCTCTTTCTTACAGGCATATTAGTTATATCCTTACCTAAAAGTTCAATTTTTCCTGATTCCACTTTTCTAAGACCTGCAATTGCTTCTAAAAGTTCTGTTTGACCATTTCCGTCAACTCCAGCTATTCCAAGTATTTCTCCACTTCGAATTTCTAAATTCAATCCATCTACAGCTTTTAATCCCCTAGAATCTCTAACTACCAAATTTTCAATTTTTAAAACTACTTCTTTAGGCTGTGCTTTTTTCTTTTCTACTTTAAAACTAACTTCCCTACCCACCATAAGCGAAGCCAATTTTTCTTCAGAAGTAGTTTTGACATCAACTGTGTCAATGTATTTACCTCTCCTTATAATTGTACACCTATCGGCAACTGCCTTTATCTCCTTCAGTTTATGAGTAATCAATATAATAGATTTTCCTTCTTTAACTAATCTTTTCATTATTTCTATAAGTTCTGTAATCTCCTGTGGAGTAAGTGCTGCTGTTGGTTCATCAAAAATAAGTATTTCAGCATCTCTATAAAGCATTTTTAATATTTCTACACGCTGCTGCATACCTACAGTAATATCTTCAATTTTTGCATATGGGTCAACATCAAGCCCATACTGTTCTGACAATGCTTTAATTTTTTTTGCTGCCTTTTCAATATTTATCCTTCCTCTTTCTGTAGGCTCTTGTCCAAGTATAATATTCTCAGTTACAGTAAAATTATGAACAAGTTTAAAGTGCTGATGAACCATACCTATTCCAAGTTCATTAGCAACATTAGGATTTGTAATATTAACTTTTTGTCCTCTAATCCTTATTTCTCCACGATCTGGCTTATAAAGTCCAAACAAAACACTCATTAAAGTAGATTTTCCAGCTCCGTTTTCTCCTAGTAAAGCATGAATTTCACCGGGTTTTACCTGAAGAGTTATGTTATCATTTGCTACTATACCAGGAAATTCTTTTCTGATATTAAGCATCTCAATAATATACTCCATATCTGCAACTCCTCACTTTTAATTTTAAATAGTAAAATTATTATACAATAATTTGTATAACTTGGCTAGTTTTGCAACACAATCGTTTTAGCAAACGATTTCCTTTAGTTGCATACCCTCACTTGTTTGTCTAATTATTATAAAGATTAACAAATTTATTTGTAAAAAAAAATGTCATATGTCATTTTTTATATTGCTCATAAATTAAATAAAATAAACATATATCTTATTACAAGTTTTAAAGACATTTCGTAATAAAAATAAGAGCCCTTTATTTCTTAAGGCTCTTATTTTTACATTTTTACATAAAACTATTATTATTTTATAGTAGTTGGAACTTCAATTTCTCCCTTAATTATCTTTTCTTTATATTCATTAATAGTTTTTATAATGTCATCACTTAAATTAGGATTTTTTTCTGGGATACCAACACCATTTTCAGCTAATGTAAGCTTAGTTACTTTTCCACCTGGAAATTCTCCTTTTTGTGTAGCTTCTATTATATTATAAGCAGCTACATCTACTCTTTTCATCATTGATGTTAAAACAACAGATTTACCATTAGATAATTTTCCATCTTCATATTGGTCTTTATCAACACCAATTACCCATACTTCTTGTCCATTTTCAACTCTGTTCTTAGCTTCATTTATAACACCATTACCAGTACCACCAGCTGCATGATAAATTACATCTACACCTTGTTCATACATAGTAGAAGCTATTTGCTGACCTAAACCAGGGTTACCAAAATCACCAGCATATTGAGCAACTACTTCAATTGATGGATCAACAGCTTTTACTCCAGCAACAAAACCTGCATGGAATTTTCTAATTAATGGGAAATCCATTCCACCTATAAAACCAACTTTCTTAGTCTTTGTAGCTTTAGCTGCTGCAACACCAACTAGGAAAGAACCTTGTTCCTCTGCAAATACAATTGAAGCAACATTTGGCTGTTCAACAACTTCATCTATTAAAGCAAATTTACTATCTGGATATTGTGGAGCAACAGTTTTCATTGCATCTTTAAATAAAAATCCAGATGCAATTACAAGATCATATTTCTCATCACCAAAAGCACTCAAATTTGGTATGTAATCTGCTTCTTCATTAGATTGGATATATTTATATTGTTTTCCTTCTTCCCAACCTTTTTCTTTTGCATATTTAACTATTCCTTCCCAAGTTCCTTGGTTAAATGATCTGTCATCTATACCACCAGTATCAGTTACAAAACCAACTCTAAAAGTTTCTTTTGAAGCTTGTTGTTCTTCTTTATTTTTTGGTTCTTCTTTTTGCTCTTTAGCTGGTGCTCCACATCCAACAAGAGCTCCAAGTGATAACATCGCTACTAAAAGCAATGCCAATACCTTTTTAAACATACTTATTCCTCCTTTGATTATGTAATAAATATTTTGTCTCAGCATATTATAATTCTACACAAAATCCAAAAATCCTTTTTTTACAAAAATATTTATTAAAAAAATGCATAACTCCGGAAAACCGGAGTCTTAACATGCATTTCCCTCTTTAGCAATAAAACCTTCTTTAGCAAGAACAGAAACAGCTTTGTCTAATTTTTCTTCATTAACAAGTACTATAGGTCCTGTACAGCCCATTCCACTTTCAGCATATATTCCTTCTTTCCAAAGAACTTTTACTGCTTCTTCAAGGTCCATTATGTCTATTCCTGATATTGAACCGGTAACTACTTCTTTAGGCGGCTGCTTTATTTCTTTTTCTTCTTCTACTGCTGTTTTTTTGCTTTCTTTTGTAAGTCCACTTAATATTTCGTCTAGTTTTGCTTTCTTTGCTTTTTCATATTCTTCTTTTATTATTTCTTTTAGGTTGCCTTCTG